>JAISUE010000077.1 GCA_031272245.1 Bacteroidales bacterium | reverse complement strand
CAAAAAATATTTTTCAAAACTCAAAAAAGTTTTTTCAAAATCCAAAAAACATTTTTCAAAACTCAAAAAAGTTTTTTCAAAATCCAAAAAATATTTTTCAAAACTCAAAAAACATTTTTCAAAATCCAAAAAATATTTTTTGAGTTTTGAAAAGACTTTTTTTAGACCCGAAACAAAGGTTGTAAGGGCGGAAACAAAGGTTTTTAATCCGTTGAAAATGATTGCATTGGCAGAAACGATGGTTGCTGCAGTTGAAACAATGATTTATGAAACCGAAACAAAGGTTGTCGGATTTGCGAGGATGGTTGAGGCGATTAAAACGTGGGTTGGAGAGGTTGAAACAATGGTTTTGGTTTGGATTGCTTCGCTTTCGCTCGCAATGACGGGGGTTTTTATGGTTGGAACAATGATTGTCGGAATGAAAAGGGGGATGGAAGGGTAGGGGAGAATGATTTATGAAATAGAAACAGGGATTTATGGTGCAAAAGGACAAAAATCAGATTTTTTAATAGTGATGAAACGGATGTTAAATGATAATTAAACAGCAATTAAATGAATGATGTATCTGTTAAAATATGTATATTATGAATTAAAAAGGGTTCAATATCATAAAAAAGTTTCCCGTACTAAAAATTTGTGTATTAACGTTTAGAAAGTAAAAATATCACAATCGTTTATTTGTTTTAATTACTATTTTTGCAGCATGAATAGACTGATTATTTCGTTTTTTGTTGTAACTGTTTCCATACTAAATGTTAAAGCACAGGAAACATTAGACAGCATCATTGAGACAGAGTTTCTTAAATCTCAAATTTCTCTGCTTTCGGAGGAAATAGATTCATTAAAAAATTCCATTGCAGAGCAAAAAAATTATATTAAAAAAATGGAAAGTGAAAAGTATGTTTTACAGCATATAAATGATACTTTGGAACACATCAATGAAGAGTTTCGGACTCAATTAAATGAAAAAAGTCATCTTCTCGAAGAACAAATTAAGGTTTTACAGCAAAAAGAAATACTCTTCGCAGAAAAAGAGCAATTATACAGGGAAGCTATCAACAATTCCAACATTGACAGAGCAAAACTCGAAGGTTCATTACAGGCTAAAAATGCTTCCATAGAAGGCAAAGAAAAAGAAATAAGATATTTGGAACAGAGCATTAACGACAAAGAAAAAAATATATCGGACAAAGACAAACAACTGACCGTTGCAACAACAGAAAAGGATAAATACTCTCAACTTAGCGATACTTTAAGAGAAAAACTTGTAACCGCAGAAAAAGAGTTGTTGAAGATGAATGAGGAATTGAAATATACAAAACAAAGGGCAGCGGAAGCGGAAGCAAAAATAGCACAGGCAACCAACAGAAAAAAGAAAGTAAGGGTCATTCAGGGTATTTCAATGCGTTTTTATCCTATTCCCGAATGGGACATTCTTCCTTTTTTAGATGAAAACAAGCAATTACACAACAGAATAATAAACCGTAACAATGGAAAGGTAGAATTTGATTTTGTGACGGGAGCATCTGTTATGTTGTTCGATTTTACAAAAACCAATGCACGTTTTTCTCATGATTTAGGTTTTTATGTAGGTTTCGGAGGACAAAATTTGTTTAAAAATTTCTATACGGGAATAAGTTATAAATTTTTAGACTTTTTCCATTTAACAGCGGGAGTAAATGTTGCACAATATAAAGTTTTAGCAGATAATCAGTATGAAGGATATGTACTTGACGGAGTTGAAAAAATAGAAACCGTCAATCAATGGAAAGTTACTCCGTTTATTTCTCTGTCGCTTGACCTTGAATTTTTATCTTATATTGGTAAAAAGTAAAAATAAATCTTTACTGTTATTTTAAGTATTTTGTTTTTTATTATTTTTGCGATGTAAACTCTAAACATATATGCAAAAATGAAAAAGATATTGTTTGCTTTGACGATCGGCATTATGCCTTTTGTCTGCAATTCACAAGGCGTTAATTTGATATATTCTTTTACAAATTATGTTTCAACCGACAATGAAAGCTATGTAGCAGTGAATACTTCCATAGATGCTTCAAGCATAGAATATGTTCAAAAAGATAATGGAAAATATCAGGCAGAATTGGAGATGACGCTCATTGTCTATACAGATACTCTTTATACTAAAGCTATGTATGCGGAGAAAAAAATTGTTCTTTCTCCCGAAATAGCAAGTCCTGAAAGCAGAAATTTCATTTCCCTTTATGATATACAAAAAGTTTCACTGCCAAATGGAACGTATCCTTTTTATTTAAAGGTAAAAGATAAAAACTCTTCTTCTAAATTTGTTGAAGCAAGGGATAAAATAATTGTTAATTACACAAAAGACGATGTAACTGTTTCGGGTATAACACTTGTTTCTTCATTTGAAAAAACAAAAACAAATAATGTGTTCGGCAAACCTAACGGGTATGATATTTACCCTTATCTTTTTGAAAAATTGACTGCCGAAGCTAAACAAATGACGGTTTATGCTGAGATTTATAATGTAGATAAATTATTTGGTAATAATGCTCCTTACATTATAAATGTTGCTATTGAGGATTATAATACATCAAAAGTTGTTGCGGGTGTTGCAGGAAAGCGCACAAAAACTAATGCTAAAAATATGGAAACAGTCTTTGAGACTCTCAACATAACAGATCTTCCAAAAGGTTTTTATAATGTAACTGTTGAGGTTCGAGATACTAATAATATGCTTTATGCAGACAGGAAATATGCTTTTTATAAAGATGGAAATTCTTTTGAGACTTTTGTTGCCAACGATGAAACATACCTTGACAATATAACAGATATAAATGATCTCATTGACGATATAGAAAGCCTTTATCCTCTCGCAAATAAAATTGAACGTGAGTTTATAGATAATGAACTGCACAATAAAACCATTGAGCAGCTGCGTAATTTTCTTTATGGATATTGGGCAAATAATTATGCAATAAATCCGGAGGAAGGTTACAGGGAATATCATAAAAGGGCATTATATGCAAAACAGCATTTTACTGCTCCAACAAAAAAAGCATATTATACGGATATGGGAAGAGTTTATATGATATATGGAGAACCTGATAACATTATTGATGAAAGATATAAACAAAATACGGGAATAAAACCTAACAACAATGTGGATTTGGGAATAGACCCGGATATTGTTTATGCTAACACAACTGCTTTTACATATTTGCCTTATCAAATGTGGCGTTACAATCAAACGCCTTTTGGAGAAGCAAACCGCACGTTTGTTTTCTATGCTCCAATGAACAATATCAGCGAATACAGACTTTTACATTCGGATGCCAAAGGAGAAACTACAACCTTGTTTTGGGAAAGAGTGCTGTCTCGTAATATTCTGCCTGAATATACGGAAGGAGATGCAGGAGTACAATTCAAAAGAGGATATTAAAAATCAAAGAATATAATATAATGAAAGTTGCGGTCGTGATTTTGAATTATAATGGAGAAAAGTTGTTGCCGCAATTTTTGCCTTCTGTTATAAAACATACGCCTTACGAAATCTATGTTGTAGATAATGCTTCTACGGATAAATCTTTAGAAATCTTAAAAAGAGACTATCCTGCGGTTAATGTTATAGTACTTGATAAAAATTACGGCTTTGCCGAAGGTTACAACAGAGGTTTGCAGACAATAGAAGCCGATTATTTTATGCTTCTAAATTCTGACGTGGAAGTAACGGAGAATTGGCTTGAACCTCTTATAGATTTATTAGATAGAACGCCCGATTGTGCGGTTTGTCAGCCTAAACTTCTCTCGTTTTTTAATAAAAATCAGTTTGAATATGCAGGAGCGGCAGGCGGAGAACTTGATTATTTAGGTTATCCTTTTTGTCGCGGACGTATGTTTTCTACTCTTGAAATGGATAAAGGTCAATACAATACAGCGGAAATCTTTTGGGCAACAGGAGCGGCTTTTATGATTCGTTCGGAAATATATAAAAAGTTTGGAGGGTTTGACCCTTTATTCTTTGCTCATCAGGAAGAGATAGATCTGTGTTTTCGTATTCGTAATGCGGGTTTTAATATTTTTTGCGTTACTTCTTCTATTTGCTATCATTATGGAGGAGCTACTTTGAAAAAGAGTTCTTTTAGAAAGACCTTTCTTAATTTTCGCAACAATCATCTTTTACTTTATAAGAATTATCCAAAGAAATTGTATCGGCGAATAGTTTTTGTACGGTTTGTGCTTGATGTATTTGCCGCTTTTGTTTTTCTTTTAACCGGTAAACCTGTAGAATTTTATGGTGTTATATGTGCTTTGTTTTCATTTTTAAATATGAAAAAACAATATAAATCACTGATTAGAAACAAATCAAAAAAACTTCCTTCAAAAATTTACCCACATTCTATCTTAAAAGAATACCATTTTTTGAAGCATAAAATGTTTTCTCAATTATCTGAAAATAGAAAATAATATTGAGAATATATTTTTTTGTGGAAAAACAGTAAAATTTAGGGAATTTTATCTGCTTTTATTCCGGTAAATCAAGAATATTATTAATTTTATTTTGAATAATAAATGCAAAATGCTTGTTATTCAAAATAAAATTATTACTTTTGCAGTGTCTTAATACACTAATACACCAATATTGTTATATGATATGATAAACATTAACAACGTAACATTCGGTTACAAAAAGAAAAAGAATGTGATAGAGGAGTTAAATCTCCAAATAAAAGAAGGTTACATTCATGGACTGCTGGGTAAAAATGGAACGGGGAAAACAACCCTTCTAAAACTTATCACAGGTTTATTGTTTGCTGACAAAGGATCAATAGACCTTGACGGCAACAACCCGCAGGAACGTAAAACAAAACTCTTGCAGCAAATCTTTTTTCTGCCTGAGGAGTTTGATGAAATGAGAATAAGCATTGCCACTTATGCAAAAATCAATGGAGCATTTTATCCTTCTTTCTCACAGGACGATTTTGAAGATTATCTCAATGAATTTGAAGTTACCGACTTGCGACAGAGTATGAAAAATCTTTCTTATGGAACAAAAAAGAAAGTCCTTATAGCCTTTGGTCTGGCTACTCACGTCAAGTATGTTTTTCTTGACGAACCTACCAATGGTTTGGACATTCCTTCCAAAGTACAGTTCAGGAAGATAATTCTGAGAGCCGTTAATGAAAAGACCACGCTTGTTATTTCTACTCATCAGGTAAGAGATTTGCATAATTTGATTGATAACATAATCATTATGGATAAGGCTCATCTGTTGTTGAATGCAAGTGTTGCCGAAATTACAGAGAAACTTTGGTTTGGTCTTGCTGAAAACAACGACAGCGAAACAACTCTTTATGAGGAGGAAAACGTTAATGGCAAAGTTGTTGTGGCTCGCAACACTTTTGGAAAGGAAAGTAATCTTGACATAGAATTGCTTTTCAATGCCGCATTTCAAAGCAGAGAGGTAATAAATGAACTGTTTAACAATAATAAATAAGGAGATACAAAAATGGAATTTAATTTAACAAGATTCTTCAATTACATTAAAAGAGAGTGGGCAATGTCGTGGAAAACAATGCTTGGCTGTGTGTCAGTGCCATTCTTATTTACTTTTGCTATTATGTACAAATACAGAAATGTAAATGTGGTTGATGCAAATGGATTAAAACTTATGATTATTTTTTATGCTGCATTTATTTTTGCTGTTATTGCATCAAATTCTTTTGGCAAATATAAAACCGTACGCAAAAGCATTGCAACAATTTTACTGCCTGCTTCTACGGAAGAGAAATGGCTTTGGGAATTTATATACAATTATATCCTGTTGCCGTTTTTAATTATTTTTATGGCGTGGGCAGGAATGACGCTTGGGGAATTATGTTTTCATCACGAATTACTGCAATCCGTTGCTTTTTGGGAACAGATAAAGTCTTTATTTGCAGGCGATACTTTAATATATGTCTATGCTCTTATTTCCGTTCTTTTCTTTGGCTCACTGTTCTACAAGAAACTGAGTATATTCAAAACAGCGGGCAGCATTATTGTAGTGTTTATCATTTATATTTTCCTGCAAGCAACTTATTTTAATATAATGAAACCTGATATGATGCTGTTAAACGACAAAAATCCCGACGCTTTGTTGGAATATGGTTTGGGATTTGCTCATTATACTAAATATCTGTTTCCAACTCTCTTTGGTATAACAGCCGCAGTCTTTACTGTTCTTTCATATGTCAAATTAAAGAAAGAGGAGCAAACATAATATGACAGACATAAATAACAGTCCGCTATATTTGCAACTTGCCAACAGCCTTTGCGATGAAATTCTTAAAGATAAGTATGCCGCAGGAGAGCGGATGCCATCAGTAAGAGATATTGCCGAAAGAGTGCAGATAAACACCAATACTGCAAACCGTACTTATGATCATTTACAAAGCAAGGGTATTATTTACAAGGAAAGAGGTCTGGGGTATTATCTTTCTGCTGATGCAAAAGAAATAATTGCAAATATGAGAAGAGAGAAGTTCCTTAATAAACAGTTGCCTGAAATTTTTCGGCAGATGAATCTTTTGAAAATAGATTTTAAAACAATAGAAGAAGAATATAACAAACAAATATTGAAAAATAATGAAAATTAAAAGAACAACAAAAATCGCTTTTGCTTTTGCAGTATTTATCATTGCAGCAGCCTTATCTGTCATTTGGTATGGAAATCATAAAGCTCTTAACGATGTTAAGGAATACAAACAGACAGGTAAAAGTAAATATGAGTATCAAAAACAGGAAATATTAAATAATTCAAACATTCAAATAGATTATGAAGACTAAAATTATTATTCTGCTAATGGTCGTTATGGCATGTTTTGAATTGAATGCCCAAACTGTTAAAGGTGTGGTTAGCGACAAAGAAACAAAAGAGCCGCTTATGTATGCGAATGTTCTTCTCCTTAATACAGTCAACGGCAAACAAATTCAAGGAGTAGCAACCAATGCAAACGGACAGTACGAATTGCGTAATGTTTCAAAAGGAGATTATATTATTCGTTGTTCCTTTTCGGGCTATAAAACAGATTCCATAAAGATTGTAATTACAGAGGGAAACAATAATCCTGTCGTGCAGAATTTCACATTGACATCGGAAACCGAAAATCTGGGAGTTGTAGAAATTGCGGCAAAAGTTCAGCAATTTGAACAGGATGCCGACAAGTTAATAATGAACGTTGATGAAACAGCAGCAGCAACTTCTACTAATGCTTTTGACCTGTTGAAGAAAGTACCCGGTGTTTCCATTGATAACGATGAAAACCTTAAACTCAACGGTCAGGGTGGCGTTCTTTTCCAGTTTGACGGCAGAGATATGAAACTGCCGTGGGAAGCGTTGAAAGCAATGCTCAAAGGTAT
>JAISUE010000042.1 GCA_031272245.1 Bacteroidales bacterium | reverse complement strand
ATTATACACTATATATCTATAACTCTAATTATTTAATCTAAAACAAAATAAACATTTCAACAAAATATAATCCTAAATAGTAAGAAAAATATTATATCCGAAGATTGTAAGGAAATTTTAAAATCGGTTCATTATAAGTACCATAAAAAACTTTATGAAAACATCATATCATACCTTTTTATTTATTTTTATCCTATCTTTGCAAAAAAAAACAAACTAATTATGAGAGAAAAAATTATAAATAATACTTATGATAATCAAATAATGCTGCAGGATACAACCGTAAAACAGGCAATAATAAGCACTATTGATGATTTAGACAAAGGATTGATTCGCATAGCCGAAAAAAATAACGACTCATGGTTGGTAAATCATTGGGTAAAAAAAGCTATTTTACTATACTTTTCTCTGTGTGAAATGAAAACTATAGAATTTAGTGATTTTGAATTTTATGATAAAATTCCTCTTAAACGAAATTTCAAAGCAGCAGGAATAAGAGCCGTTCCTCCAGCTTTTGCACGTTATGGAAGCTTTTTAGCAAAAAGCGTAGTACTAATGCCTTCTTATGTAAATATAGGTGCTTATGTAGATGAAGGAACAATGGTAGATACGTGGGCAACAGTTGGTTCTTGTGCCCAAATCGGCAAAAACGTACATTTAAGTGGAGGTGTAGGGATAGGCGGAGTGCTTGAACCTGTAATGGCAGAACCTGTAATAATAGAGGATAATTGCTTTATTGGCTCACGATGCATTGTTGTTGAAGGGGTAAGAATCTGCGAAGGAGCTGTACTTGGAGCAAATACAACAATAACACAATCAACAAAAATAATAGATGTCAGCAATAAAACAGCAGTTGAATACAAAGGGATTGTTCCTGCTAATTCAGTTGTAATATCAGGCAGCTATACAAAACTATTTGCAGCAGGAGAATATAATGTTAATTGTGCATTAATAATAGGAAAGAGAAAAACTTCAACAGACAAAAAAACATCATTGAATAATGTGTTAAGAGATTTTAATGTTCCTATATAATTTTTATTACTAATTAATAATATGAAACAAATAGCAATAATTCTTTTAAGCATTATTTTTTTTAAGTACTCCAGTACATCTTTTGCTCAAACAATGCCAAATTTTTATAAACAGGATTATCCTCAATGGTTTACAGATGCAAAACTTGGCATCTTCATTCATTATGGTTTATACAGTGTCCCTGCATGGAGTGGCAAAGAACAGTATGCTGAATGGTTTTACAAAGGGCTTATTAGTGGCGATAGTGCAAGAATTAACTTTCAGAAGCGAGTATTTGGAGAAAATTTTCATTATGATAACTACAAAGATTTATTAAAAGGAGAATTATTTAATGCGAATGAATGGGCTGAATTATTTAAAAGCAGTGGGGCAAAATATGTTATCTTCACTTCAAAACACCATGATGGCTTTTGTATGTGGGGAAGCAAATTTGCAAAAAATTGGAACAGCGTTGAATGTGCAGCTAAAAGGGATTTCTGTATAGAATTGAAAGAAGCGGTTAAAAATAAAAATATGAAATTCGGACTTTATTATTCTCTTCTTGAATGGAACAATCCTCTTTTTCGCTGGACTGTTGATACATTTGGAATTGATCAATATGTTAATGAACATCTAAAGCCTCAATTTTATGAACTTATTGATAATTTTCAACCTGACTTGCTGTTTTCGGATGGTGATTGGGATTTTTCATATCAAAGTTTGCAAAGCGACAGTCTTGTTTCTCATTTTTATCTCCGTAATAAAGATGGTATAGTAAATAATCGCTGGGGGGTAGGTTTTAATTATGGTTATCTTACACCGGAATACAGCAGTGGTATAAAAGAATACAAACGTCCATGGGCAGAATGCAGAGGTTTATCACGTTCTTTTGGCTTAAATAGAAATGCTGACTTGTATTCATATATGACAAGCGAAGAACTTATACTTCATTTTGTTTCATTAGTTGCTGCAGGAGGCGGTCTAACACTTAATGTTGCTCCATCTTCAGATGGACAAATACCTCTTTTACAGCAAGAACGTCTATTAGATTTGGGACAATGGTTGCAAACTAACGGAGAAGCTATTTATGGAACAAAACCGTATCAAATAGAAGAATATCATAATTTTAGAATGAGAACTGATGGATATTGTGATTCTATAAATTTTAACTGGGTACGCAATTCACCTCTAAAAGATATGCCTGAAGACAATTTTGATATAGACTTTTGGGGAGAAGTAATTCCTCAATACAGTGAAAAATATATCATATATTTACAAGCAAATGATACGGCTTCTCTCACAATTTTTGATAAAAATGCAAATAATACACAAATATTGCAAGCATATACTTCCATAAATTCTACATTGAAGACAAGTATTAAACTAAAAAAAGACCATATCTATCAATTTCAAATCGCATATTCAGAAAAAGACTTGGATGCATCTGTTTCTTTACAATGGGAAAGCAAACATATAACAAAGGAAACTATAAAATCTAACTGGAATACGAGATATTATTATGATATTCCTTATTTATTATTCACACAAAAAGACAATAATGTCTATATAATCGTAAATAAAAAACTATTATCTTTATTTTATGAAAGCAAAATTTACAAAATGAATATGGAATTAAAGCCTTTTGATATAGAAAGTAAAGGAGCAGTTGTTTTCAAATTGGAAAATTATTTGAAAAATTAATGTTTTGTAACGGTTAATTCTTTTTAATCATCCCTATTTACGAGCAATTACTTTTTTGGCTGCTAAAACTATATTATTAGCTTTAAGTCCATACTTAATCATAAGCTCTTCAGGTTTTCCACTTTCCCCAAATAAATCATCTACACCTATATATTCTTGTGGTGTTGGTTCGTTTCTAACTAATAATTGAGCAACACTATCTCCAAGCCCACCATTATATTGATGTTCCTCGCAGGTTACAACACAACGAGTTTTACGAATAGATTGCAAAATAGCAGTATTATCAAGAGGTTTTATAGTATGAACATTTATCACTTCTGCTTTTATTCCCTGTTCTTCAAGAATTTTAGCGGCTTCAAGGCTTTCCCAAACCAAATGTCCAGTAGAAATAAGAGTTACATCTGCACCTTCATTTAAAATAATAGCCTTTCCTATTTCAAAAGGCATATTTTCAGGTATAAAAACAGGAACTTTAGGGCGTCCAAATCTTAAATACACAGGTCCTTTATATTGAGCTATAGCAATAGTAGCAGCTTTTGTTTGATTGAAATCGCAAGGATTTATAACAACCATGTTTGGTAACATTTTCATTAATCCTATATCTTCTAATATTTGGTGCGTTGCTCCATCTTCTCCCAAAGTTAAACCTGCATGAGAGGCTGCAATTTTTACATTTGTATTGGAATATGCTACCGCTTGTCTTATCTGGTCATAAACTCTACCTGTTGCAAAAGCAGCAAAAGAAGATGCAAAAGCCACTTTTCCACTCATCGCCATACCGGCTGCTATACCTATCATATTTGCTTCGGCTATACCACACTGAACAAATCTTTTAGGGAATGCTTTCGCAAAAACTCCCATCTTTACACTTTCTGTCAAATCAGCACAAAGAGCAACTACATTCTCATCTCTATTTCCTGCTTCTAATAAGCCTTCTCCAAAACCCGAACGGGTGTCTTGCATTCCTAAAACTGGATATTTTTTCATTATATCTTATTATTTTTCTTTAATTTTGCAAAAATAGTATTTTCAAAAAAAACAGCATAAGTAAAAATTGAGAATAATATCAATCTAATATATTGATGAACAAATTACCTATAAACTTTACTATTTTTACACTGTTTCAATAATAAAAACAACTAAAATAAGTTATTAGTAATAAAAAACAATCAAAAAAAATGCGATTAACAAATAAACTGTTAATAATTTTTAGCGGGACACTTCTAATTTCATTCTATGCTAATGCTCAATTATTTCAAGCTCAAATAAGCGGAGGTATCAATCTTGCACAAGTAGAAGGTGATGAAGTGTCAGGTTTTTGGAAACCCGGTTTCATGGGTGGAGTTGGTGTAATGATGCCATTGAAGCCAAGCAAACTTACTGCTCCGTGGCGTGCATCTTTAGAATTATTATATAGTCAAAGAGGTGCATACGAAAAAATGCCAACAGGAGTAAAAGCACCTTTTGGTTATTCTTTGAATTTACAGTTTGTTGATATTCCTGTTATGATACATTACAAAGACCCTCAACTTGATTTGATGTTTGGATTGGGGTTACAATATGGACGTTTATTTAATATAATAAATGAAAAATGGAGACTGCCAGACACAGCAAAAGTTGGATGGTATCGTCCTGTAGACACGGCAAATATGCCTGCATTTAACAGAAATGAATTTGCTATCGTAGTAGACTGTCGAATTGGTATTTGGCAAAGACTGAAATGCAGTTTGCGTTGGCAGTATGGACTAAATTCAATACGGTCCCGTGTATCTTTTTACAATGGCACAACAGCAGGAAGCAGCGGTTCTTATATAGTAGAACGCGATTATCATAATCATTGGCTCTCTTTACGAATAATTTATGTTTTTAATGAAAGGCTTACAAAAGATAAAGACAGAAGAATAAAACGGAACTTATATTAGTGAATAAATATATTGTTTAACATTTATTAATTTATTTCAACCTGATTTTTGTAAATAAAAAAACTTCATGAACAAAAGATGAGGCTGCAAAGTGTATAAAAGACTGTATATATCTACTTTTGTAGAAAATCTTTACAATATGAGTCAATAATTTAAGGTTTGAATATTCCTGATGGGATAATATTTAAACCTTATATTAAATCTATTATAGATTTTTGCCCGAAATATATTGTAAAATATTGGAATTTTTTGATTATTGCACGTTAGAAATATCTTGTAAAAACTCAAATATATTACAAAAGGCTACAAAATTTGCAGCCTTTTGAGTACCCTCAAACCTTGAATTATTGAACTCATATTATAAAGATTTTCTCAAAGTTGTTGATTTCCTTAAATCAACCCCAAAGGTTTTGAAAAAAATCCAATCCAAAAGACATTGAATAGAAGAACATAGGGGGGGAAGGATACAACCCTCCCCCTAACTACCGTATCCTTTCTCTAATTTCATTTTCATTTCCTGTACTCTATTTTGAGTACAAGCGTTGTCTGTATATTCCTTTCAAAAATTTTCCGGAAAAATTCGGCGAACCATTGAAAAAATAGAAGTTCTATTATATTTATAACATCAACATAGTTTGATAGAATAATTTGAATAAAAATTTACTTATGAAAAACAGAAAAGAATTTCGCGAGCCGGATGAGGCACACCAAAAGATGAGTTTAAGAAAACAGGGCAGCCTCAACCCTAACTATGGAAAAGCAAGGGATGAGGCTACAAAAGAAAAAATATCCCAATCCCTGCAGAAGTATTGGCAAACTATACCGTCAAAGAATAATTTGAATAACAACAGCCATGAGTGATTACCAAACGAAAAACGTATGAAAGCGATGAAAACGCCGTACAAGTGGGAGGCTTTGCAGACTTCCCGCAAATATTTAATTACTTTGCACAAAGCAGAACAAGCGAAAAACAAACAGACATTCTTATTGTGAATGATTTGATAACTGATAAAGACGACTTGTTCACCCTGTTTCTTGATGCAGACCAACATCCTAATCCTAAAAATTTCATTGAAGAATTGGGAAGAAGATTTAATTTCTACTACTTTCATTCGCAATCTTCGAGTGCGGAACGTGAAAAGTATTGCATTGTGTTTCCTGTGAAAGTCAAACAGGATGCTTTGGATTGCTGGTTGAATATGAAACCCCGCAACCTGTTGAAATATTTTAAGGATAAATCTATGTTTGATGATTGGGATGCAGTTATTGATGCAAACACATTCAAAATCAGACAATCCCGATTTGCCTACAAATCGGGGTATGACAACCAATTATATTACGCAAACGGGGGTAATATATTCCATTTCTTGCCCCCAGAGGAAGATGATTTGATACCCAAAACGTATTCATATAATAAACAAAACAGGTTATTGAGCGAGGATGAATGTGTTTGCAATATTGAAAATATTGTGAAACAGAAAGGCAATCAATTAGTGTTCCTTTTAAGTCCTCTTACAGAGGTTGTCCCGCCCGAAAGAGTTATAAAACTTGCAGAAAAGGTGATGACAACCGAATACAAAAGCGAGGAACCCGAAAAGCATTTGCATACTTTGGATAAGTATCTGTATAACATTGAAGCCAAATTTCCAATTAAGGAACTGCATTTTGACCGCTTCATTTCTGAAAAGATTGATGAGTTTGACTTAAACGGAAACTTTGTAGTGGACAGTCCAACAGGTACGGGAAAATCAAAATTGGTCGCTGATTTGTGCGCGAAATTCGGATTAAAACCGCTTGTTGTTACCCCAAGAAAGGAGTTAAGAAATCAGTGGATTAATGATTATGGTGTTGATTCTGTTTGCTATCAGCAATTCAAATCCAAAATCCCTACGGAATCCTATGACGTAATAATATTCGATGAATATCACAAATTGTATGAGTTCTATGATACTCACGATTACAAGCATTTTGTAGATTATTGGTTGAATTTCAAAGGTGTTAAAATTGCATTATCAGCAACACCAGACTTTGAAGTATTGCAAGAATTATATCCCGAATACAATTTCAAATATTATTATGGATATAAATCAACTGTTAAGAAATTAGACATTGTGAAACTGATTTGTGAATCTGACGACAGGGAAATTCAGAAATATGTGATTGACAGGTGCAAATCACAGGATGCCGAAATTCGGAATTGGATAATCTATTTCAGCAGAAAAGAACAGTTGTTGCATTGGGGAAAGAAACTGCGGGAAACAACGGATTATAATATTTTTGAGTACTATACTGATAATACAAATGACAGGAATAACGAGAAAATAGAAAACAAGTTCAAAGCATATAAGAAAAAGTTTGAAACGCAACAAAGGCAAATTATTTTGACGACTGTTAAAATGGACGTTGGTATTGACATACAACCCGAACACAAGGTTGGAGTTGTGGCTATTGACTGCCGTGATGAAATGACCTTAACGCAGTTCTGTAATCGTTGCCGGAAAAATATTGTTGAGGTTATTATTCAGGAAAACCTTGTAACGGAAAGTCAAAAATACTTCTTTCAACATTATTGGAAAGATTTGTTTGATGGTCTGTTGCCCACTGTTTCCCTGTCGGAATTTTATGTTTCAAAAAAGGATAAAGACGGAAAATACAAAGGGGATTGTTACCAACTTTGCAATCAAGAAAATAACGCCAAAATCAATATTCCGGTGGCGTTTCTGAAACTTGCAAACCTCAACAGAACAATGCGATTTGATGCCTGTTTCAATTCAATTAAAGAATATAACCGCCTGCTTGGAAAGATGCGGAATAGTTATGCCTTTAAATTGGACGGTGATTTAAGGCGGATGAAAGTACGGGATTGGAAAGGTGTTTCGGATGATGAAACGAAGGCGTTTTACGGATGGAGTGAAGAAGATGAGGCGCGTGAATTAGATAGAAAAAACAAGTTGATTGATTTGAAAAATCATCAATTGGGGTTTCGACTGTTGGATATTCCCTATCGGTGGTGTGAAGAAGAACAGCGGTTTGTATGGGTTAAGTGGAAAAATTATGATGAGTTTATTGAAGGATTGGAAAAAATGAAAATCAAAGCACAAACGACAGACAGGAAAACAACCAATCTGAAAGTTTGGAAACTGATACACAAATTAGACCCCTTTGTGCAAATTACGGAGTTGATTAAATATGATTTGTTCGGAATAGAATATAAGGAAGGTCAAATTGTTATACCCGAAAAATTATCGGAATATGATAAAGTTGGGTCTGATTGGGAGTTGGTGTTTAAGGAGGAGTGGGCTATATTGGAATGGAATAGCAAGCACAAGAAGCACAAAGAACACAATTATTCAAAAGACATTGAAGGTCAAACTGTTATACTCACAAAACAACAGATAATTGATAAGTATGGGGTTAATACGGCAAATATAAGTCAGTGGTTAAAGCGTAATAATTGGAATAAAGTTGCCTAATACGGAAAAGTTATGTTATATTTTTATTACCCACTTCACGTTATATTCTTAATAGCAATATATCCGATGTGTGGAGTAAAAAAATAACATATTCTATTGTGGTTGAATTTTAGCGCAATATAAAAGTCAGCAGTTTAAATGTGGCGTATTTTGTTTATTATCAGCGATATATGCCACATTCCGTTTTATAAATAGCACCGCACAAACTCGCTTGTATTTTCATAGAGATTGCTGAAATCCAAAGCGTTGTGCGTGTATTATTCCCTCTTTTTCTGTTTCGGCTTAGCAAGCAGAATGCCTTTGCGGATAATTACAAGCTTGTTTCGTGCTTTCGCGCCTTCGTGCCGCTTAATCCGCAGAGTTGCTGTCGCTTTTCTCTTTCGTAAGCACCCTTGTATTAATGATATAGTTTCCGCAATCGGCTTCCTGAGTAACGTTCCATACGATTTCATTTTCGCTCAATTTTTTAATTTCTGCCCTGCCGATTGTTTCCCTCTCCTCGCCGCTTTCGCAAAGAGTTGTGAAAGTAACAGTAGCCAAATCGCCCGAAACAGTTCCTTCTATTTCTGCCTCGCTGACGTGAGTCCCAACAGTGGACGCACAATGACCGGTAATTTTACCGTCTGCGACCTGCAATTCTAAACTTAAAACTCCTGCGTTCATCAATTCTTCAGCATCATTGCTCCAGTACCAGTTGTCCGAAAGCCAGTCGGCTGTTTTTGCAACTGCCGTGTCGGCGGCTTCCGTGTTTTCTGTTGGCGAGTTGTTTGTAGATTTACCACCGCAGGAAGTGAAAACGAGCGTGCAGAATGCCGCTACTGCTAAAAATAAGAGTTTCTTTGTCATATTTTTATGGATTTAATTTGTTAATTAATATTTATTTTAAAAGGCAAGCACCAGACCCAAACCCAAGCCGTTTGCCTGATTTGCATTTGCCTTTAATGACAGTTTATAGGCGTTTTTGTATTTGCGGTTGGTTTTCGCAACGTCCACGTGTTTTGCACCGGTCGCAGTGTAAGCATCAATAATGTTCCAAATATGAATAGCCGGAACTGCTATCAATGTTATTGCGAATACTGCTATTCCTATTTCTGCTCCGCCTTTGCCGTCGCTAAGTTTATTGTCGCTTGCAACAAAAGCAAAAGTGGCACCCAGACCTAATCCCAACAATCCCACTTCGGTTCCGAAAAACTTCAATCCTTTTTTCCAGTCGCCCTTCAAACACTGCCCCAAACCAGGAACAAGAATTGAAGTTGATTCGAGGAAAAAATTGTATTTCGTAGAAAAAACCAAGTTCTTAAACTGCGGATTTTCGGGATTGTCGGCAACTTCTACCAAATAATAATGACTGCCTTTTTTGTGAAATTCGTCCTGAATGGAAAAGGCTATTCTTCGGTCGCCCGTTTTTATTGTGTAGTTCGAAACCTGCGAATTTCTTTCGCGGTACGAATTGTCTGCCGTAGAAAATTCGGTTTTGATGTCTATTTTTCCGCTCACATCAATGCCTGTTTCCGCGCTGATTTGGTTCAACAAGGCATTGACGGCATCTGTGCGCGCTTCCTGCGAGGTTTGTCCAAAACCTTCGACCACTTTGAATTTAAAAGCACCCGAAACTTTCGGCTCGTGCCGTACCCAAGTCGGAGTGATTTGTGCATTCACCCCAAGCACAAAAGCCAAATTAAATAAAAAAATAATGGAGGTTTTTCCCATAAATTATTCTTCATTAATAAATTTTTCGATTTCGGTGGCATATTCCTGCGCAGTTTTCGTTTCTACGACCGCCCGTTCCAATGCCCGCAATCTCATCGATTTTGCTTTCTCATCGTCGGCAATAAAATAGATTCGGTAGCGGTTTGCGCCGTCTTTTTTGTTTCGGCTGATTACCGAAAATGATTCGGTCAGCACCCCGTCCAAATTAATCTGTATGTGACGTTGATAGGCTGCGTAGAATTTATCGAATTCCGTTGCGGGAACTCCTTCAAAAAATGTGTTTGAGGTGATTTTCCCCCTGATTGTGTTCGATTCGGTAGTGGCATAATCGATTATTGCGTTGTTTTTTGCCACTTGGCGACCAACGTTTTCCGATTTGAAACCTTCAGCCATTCCGATAACTTCTTTGCCGCCGCCGGAAAGACTTACAAGATGCTGATACACAGCATTATCCAGCGTGTTCAAGCCGACAATCTCGAATCCTTCTTTTTGAATTTTTTTACTTATTTGCTTGTAGTTGCCAATCCTTTTTGCAGCGGACTGCTGCTGCATCGTTGCGATGTCTTTTTGCGAGCCGCAGGAAGTGAAAGCGAGCGTGCAGAATGCCGCTACTGCTAAAAATAAGAGTTTCTTTGTCATAATAAATTTTTTATTAAGTTGATTAGACAATTACCAAATACCGTGTATAATAATGCGATTAAGGCAATAAGTGCAGCAATTCCAGTTGCTTTAAGCGTGCGTCTTGAGTTTTGATATTCGAGGTATGCCAAACACGATTTACCTTTCAAAATACATCCACAATATTTATGGTTTTCCAATTTAACAGTGTCCATTTCTATCTGTTCTGTACCGTTTTCTGTATTATCATAATGGGCAAAACTATCTACAAACCAGTGTTTGATTGCTTTATCAATACAATCATTATCAATGTCATATCCCTTTTTCTTTAATTCGGATATAAGTTCATTGTAGGATAATCCGCTCCCAAGTTTTTTAATACCTGCTTTCAGAATATGCAAATACAATTTTTTGTAAGATTTTTTACACATAATCCTTATTAATTTTAATTTATTTGTTTACTCACAATCGCCTTCATCAAGAGTAATGTTACCGTTACTATCGGCGATACTTTCAATTCCCTTTTCTTTCGGACTTTTAAAGCATTCAGGTTTTGGAATTATCCAACCTAACACTAACCCAGACACTACCGATAATATGTTATATATCACACATCCAGTGCGTTCATTGATTACAATAAGTGCAATAGATATTACGCCAAGTACTATTGCAAGAATGATTTTCAATTTTTTATTCATATCACTTATTTTAATTTGTTATTAAATCTTTTATGAGTTTAGTCAAACCTTCAAAACGGTCTCGAATATCGTTATTCGTAATGACGGCTTGACGACTAATTTCATTTTTCATTCCTTCTGTGCTAATTTCAATTGCCGTTAAAATAGCAAATGTTCTAACATCTTGTTCAGAAGCATTTTGCCCTAATTTTTTCTTGCATTATCAATGTAGCGCTGATAATTTGTAATATTCATATCTTTATATTTCTTTCCCGTCCGCTCCTTCCACGGACCTTTAAAATGATTAATAATTTCCGATTGCAAAGGTACTGCTAATTTTCTGATAATCAGAGCGGTTTCAGTGGTGATTTTTACCAATAAAATGGTGATTTTTACCACTGTTTACTTGTTGCTTTTGTTGATGGAGTTCAAAAATGCTTTGTAGTATTGTTCAAAGAAGTTGGTTTTCAGAGCAATAGATATTTTTAGCAGTAATTCCGGGTAGATATGATTGTTTTTGAGCATCTTTCCCAAATTACTGTTATCGCAACCAACCTGCTCTGCAAGCCACTTTACCTTGATGCCTCGCTCGTCTATCAGTGTCTTGATTTCTAATCCGATGTTTATTTCTGTTTCTGTCATAAAAAAGCGTGAAACCGTTTGCAAAATCCAATTTATGCTTATTTGTTTCTTGAGGTTAGTCCAAAAACCTTGTCTTCAAATAAGTGCAAACGGTTCACGCCAAGCGACGTGAACCTTTGCGCTTTATACTCGAAGACTTTGTTGAAATTTTGGACTATTTCAAGAAACGAGGATAAAGGCATTAGCCCAGTTAATTATTTATGTTAATTTATTCTATTTAAGTTATTTATATCATATTATCCGTTTTATATTATTCTATATTGCTCAGTAAAACATCACTTTTCATTTCCATCTTTGAAAACGCAAATAATTTCTTCCCTAAATCTTTGAACGATGAGCCGATATGATACACATCATCGTCGAGTAGCAAAAAGCGGTCGTGTATATCCGGCTTTTCTTCGATATGGATTGCGGGATACTG
>JAISUE010000069.1 GCA_031272245.1 Bacteroidales bacterium | reverse complement strand
TATTTGTCTATTGAGAACGCCAAATACATTTTCAACAACCTCAAAGACATTGGCGAAGAGGTTGAGTTTAAGAAAGACGGTATAATTCAGCAAAGAGCAAAGAAGGTTTTGGACGATGCCATTTCTTTGTTGGAAAAGATGCGCAGTGAAGGTTTGTTCAGTGCATTGGAGAAAGGAATTTTTGCTGATGTTAAGCGACCTCGCAACGGCGGCAAAGGATTGGACGGCGTATTTGCCAAAGGCGACTATTATCAAAACCCATTCATTGATTTAATGAAAGGATAGATAAACAATATTTATCTAATATATAATGCATAAAAGGTGTTGTTACGAATAACACCTTTTTGATAATATGTTCATTTTTTTTCTTACTTTTGCGTTATTAATAATAAAATACGAATTTTATGTTAGTAAATATAAATTCTGAAATAGGAGAATTAACAGGGGTAATCATTCATACACCGGGAAAGGAAATAGAACAAATGACCCCACAAACTATAAGTAAGGCGTTATACAGCGATTTGCTAAATTTGAATATTGCACAAAATGAATATTCTTATTTTAACGATGTATTAAAATGTTGGACACAAACTTTTCAGGTTAAAGATTTACTTGCTCAAGTATTGGCAGATGAAAAAGCAAAAAAAGATTTAATAACTAAAATTATATTTGCAGAACATCAACTATTACTCTTTGAACCTTTAATGCAAATGGATGCAAATAAACTTTCTGAAGCGTTAATAGAAGGATTGACATATAGTGAAGCAGAATTCATAAAACCAAATGATGAAGATAAATATATACTGCCTCCGCTCTACAATTTTTTCTTTACACGTGATGCTTCTACTTCTCTTTATAATAAAGTTCTCATCAACTCTATGAAATCAATAGTAAGAGAAAGAGAAACATTTATTATGGATGCTATTTTTCAAAATATTTTTCAAGCTCAAACGATTTCTCCAAAAACTTTTTCTAAAGAAGCACGTACAGAAGGAGGAGATATACTGATAGCAAAAAATAATGTACTTTTTGTTGGTTGTGGAACTCGTACAAATAAGCAAGGAATAGACTTTTTAATTGATTATTTTGCAAATCAACGACAACAATATAATATAATAGTGCAAGAATTGCCGGAAAATCCAGAATCTTTTATTCATTTAGATATGGTTTTTACGATGTTAAGCAAAGATAAATGTATGGTTTATGAACCTTTAATTCTCAAAACAAATAGTGGTTATAATACTACACATATAGAAATAGACAACGGAAAAGTTACATATCACGAAAAAAATAATTTAATTGAAGCAACTAAAGCAGTAGGGTTTGATTTTTTTCCTGTGCTTTGTGGAGGTAATGACAAATGGAATCAAGAAAGGGAACAATGGCATTCAGGAGCAAATTTCTTTGCGTTGGGAGAGGGGAAAGTAATAGGTTATTCCCGTAACAGACATACAATAGACGCATTAAATAAAGTTGGCTTTGAGGTTTTACGTGCGGTAGATGTAGTTAGTGGTAAAGTTGATATGAAAAAATACAAAGAATTTGTAATAACTTTTGACGCAGCTGAATTGCCTCGTGGTGGTGGTGGAGCAAGATGTATGACTATGCCTGTTCAGCGTGCAGAAGTAATGTGGTAAAAAACAGTTTTAATAACTTAAAATCATAAAAGATAATGAAAAAAATGCTTATGACAATTATTTCAGCAGGGGTTTTAGCAGTTGGATGCTGTGATAAAAAATCCGACAATCCACTTTTGCAAGAATGGAATACTCCTTTCGCAACTGCACCGTTTGACAAAATCAAACCGGAACATTATGAACCAGCTTTCATTCAGGCTATAAAAGAACATAATGAAGAGATTCAAAAGATTATTTCACAAAAAGATGAGCCGACATTTGAAAATACAATAGCAGCTTATGACTTCTGTGGACGTCTTTTAACTCAAATTAGTGGAGTTTATTATAATATGCTTGTAGCAAATACTGGAAAAGAAATGCAAGCTGTACAGGAAAAAGTTAACCCTTTGTTAACATCTCATAATGATTCCGTAGCAATGAATCCTTATCTGTTTGAGAGAGTGAAAAAAGTTAAGGAGAAAGGAGAAAAACTAAACCGTGAACAGGAAATGTTACTTGACAAAGTTTATAAAAGCTTTGTTCGTAATGGGGCGTTGTTAGATGGTAATAAGCAAGATGAATTGAAAAAAATCAATACTGATCTTGCTCAATTATCAGCAAAATTTGAAAGTAATTTGCTCGAAGAAACAAAATCTTATAAACTCATCATTGATAAAGAAGAAGATCTATCAGGATTGCCTCAATGGTTGATAGAACAAGGAGCAAATACAGCAAAAGAAAATAAATTGGATGGCAAATGGATTTATACATTAGATAATCCTTCTGTATTACCTTTTTTGCAATATGCGTCTAATAGAGCATTAAGAGAAAAGATTTTCACAGCACGAATAAATCGTTGTAACAATAATAACAAGTTTGATAATAAAGATGTAGTAGCAAAAATAGTTAATCTGCGTGCAAAAAAATCTGAATTATTAGGTTATAAAACATTTGCAGAATATGTTTTAGAAGAACGTATGGCAAAAACTCCTGAGGCTGTTTTTGCATTATTAAAAGAGTTAAATGCTACTTCTCTTGCTGTTGTTAAAAACAGTGCCAATAAATTATATCTTCCTTTGTTGAAAAAAGATGAAGGCAACGATGCAAAACTTGAAGGATGGGATATGTATTACTATGCAGAAAAATATAGAAAAGAACATTTTAATTTTGATGAAGAAGAGACACGTCCTTATTTTGAATTAAACAATGTACGTCAAGGATGTTTTGATGTAATAACAAAGCTCTATGGTTTAACTTTTTCTCAACGGAACGATATTGCTGTTTATGCAACAGATGTTACTGTATGGGAAGTGAAAAATTTAAATGGAGAACATGTCGGTGTGCTTTATTTTGACCCTTATACAAGAGAGAGTAAAGTAGGTGGAGCTTGGTGTAATGAATATCGCGGACAATACGTGCAAAAAACAAAAGATGGAGAAAAAAAGACAACCCCTATTATCACTGTCTGCTTTAATTTTTCCAAAGGTACAACAGCAACTCATCTTACTGCAGATGAAGCAGCAACCATTTTTCATGAAATGGGGCATGCAACTCACCAATTCCTTTCAAACTGCACATACCCTTCAACAAGTGGAACTAATGTTCCAACAGATTTTGTAGAGTTACCATCTCAAATTTTTGAACACTGGTGTGGGGATAAAAAAGTGTTAAAAATGTTCGCAAAAAACGACAAAGGAGAAATTATACCTGACACATTAATTGATAAAATGAATAATGTTGCAACGTTTAATCAAGATTTCATGCTTACGGAACTTGTAGAAGCTGCCTATTTGGATATGGCTTACCATTCAATCTCATCAAGCGACAAAATAAATATACCTGAATTTGAATTAAAAGCAATGATTGAACTCGGTTTCATTCCGCAAATACCACCTCGTTATCGTTCAACATATTTTTCTCATGTTTTTGGAGATGGAGGTTATTCTGCAGGATATTATTCATATATTTGGAGTGAAGTACTTGATGCAGATGCTTTCTCAGCCTTTACTGAAACGGGTAATATTTTTGATAAAACAACAGCAGACAGGTTTAAAAAAGAAATTCTTTCCAACGGAGGAAAAGAAAAAGCAGATATTATGTATCGTAATTTTCGTGGTAGAGATGCAGATCCGAAATATATTCTTATACAAAGAGGATTGTTAAAGCAATAACAGTTGAATATTTATTTTATTTTTGCTCATAAGAGATAGTAACTATGATGTATTTTAAAATTATAAGCTCACAATTATTAAGAAATATTCAGATAGATTATCTCTTGCAAACAGAAAAACCATATCATTTCAATGAGAAATGTTAAAATCTACAAAGGCTTTGTTGAAAATATGAAGCCTTTGTAGATTTAATGAAAAGTTTATATAGTGTAATATAAATAAACAAGTTTAATTATACACTATATCTTATTATTTCATTGTAAGTGTGAAAATGGAAGACTATCTATCCATGAGGTAAAAATGATTAACTCTTTTAATAAAAAGTTCGTTGCAAAGGTAACAACAATATTCAAAAATGGAACATTTGTTACGATGAGCAATAAAATTATCATACATAAAATAAAACCAACAAAAGGAATAACTATTATGTTGGCAAATAGAAAATAAACAGGTAAATTTTTAAAATAATATGCAGTAAGCGGTAACGTGAATAACTGAGCTGATATGCAGGTGTAGGCTGATTTCCATATATTGAAAAGTTTTTGTTTCCAATACATTTTCGTATTGTGATTATTTATTAAGCTTTTAAATAATGGTGTGAAAGTAAAAATACCTGCCATTGCAAGAAATGATAATTGAAAACTAATGTTAAAAAGTATTAAAGGGTCGAAAATAAGAAAAATTAAGGCGGTCAAAGCTAATACATTCAAATTATCATAATTTTTTTTGCAAAAAGATGCAAGAACAAATACAGAAAACATTATTGCAGCTCGTAAAACAGACGGAGTAAAACCTACAATAAATGCAAAAAAAAACGCTATAAATATGAGCAAAATCTTGCGAAAAATGAATAAATATCTATTGCCAAGCGTTAAAATCTTGAAAATAGTATCAAAAATCATTATTAACAAACCTATGTGTAGCCCTGAAACGCATAATATATGTCCAAGTCCTGATGTGTTAAAAGCATTGCGGATACCTAAATCAATATTACTTTTATCACTTAATAACATTCCTATAGCAAGATTAGCTTCACGTTTTTTCAAATGAGAAGACAATAATCTCTTTTTCAAAGTTTTGTTGAAGGTTTTTGCTGCATATATTATTGGAATGTATTGTTTTTCGGCTATTTTAGTGTAGTTTTTTGGAAAAACATTGTGATAAATGCGTTTATGTTTGCAATACTTTTCATAATTAAAACCATGTTCATTAAAATTTTCTATCTGATTGATTGGTGCGGAAGTTTCTATTACATCTCCATAATGCAGGTTTATACTGTCATTTTTTGGAAAATATAACAGTATTTTGCCGCAAGTGCTATGCCATGTTGTACCATTAAAGAAAGATAATACTTTTGCTTCAAATAAGATTGAGTGAGCTTTCTCCGTAAAATCAGTTGTAAGTCTATAACGAAACGCTGTTGCTTCTTGAAAATGTTTGGAATAATGATTACGAATTAAAAATACGGGAACAAAATTATCTACTAAAACAATAGCTATACAGGCGACAAGTACAATAATTACTAAAGGTCGCTTCTGAAACACTATTAAATATGAATTAATATTATTTATTCTACACTTAAATGCTCTTCTTCTTTAGCCATTCCAAAATAAATAGCAGATAGAAGTGTAAATACATAAGCTTGAATGAATGCAACCAATATCTCAACAGCTGTCATAAAAACACTGAAAAGCACAGGTAGAAAACTCATTCCATAGCCTATCACAACATTTTGTTCTCCTATTATAAATAATATGCACATGAAACTTAATAAGATAACATGTCCGGCTGTAATATTAGCAAAAAGACGGACTGTTAAAGCAAAAGGTTTTGTGAATATTCCAAGTACTTCAACCAAAGGCATAAGAGGCAAAGGAAATTTTAACCACCATGGAACGCCCGGCATATTAAAAATATGTTTCCAGAAATGTTTGTTGGTAGAAAACTGGGTAATAAAAAAAGTGAAAAGGGCTAAAACAAGAGTAACAGCAATATTTCCTGTTATATTTGCTCCGCCCGGAAAAAATGGTAACAAACCTGATATATTGCAAAGAAAAATAAACAAAAAGACTGTTATTAAAAAAGGAAAATATTTTTCGTATCTTTCTTTACCAATAGAAGGAATAGCTATATCATCTCTTATGAATGTTACCACATATTCAACTATTGTCTGCATACCTTTTGGTTCTTTTCCTTGACGTTTTTTTGCAATATTACGTGCTTTAAGTACGACAAACACTATTAATCCGGCAACAATAAAAATACCTGCAACATTTTTAGTAATAGAAAAATCCCAAACAGCTTCATTAGTATTAGTATTTATAATTTTCCCTTTTAAGCTTTCTCCATCTTCTTCCCTTCCAAGCCGATAGTTTTTATACGTAGCATGACCGTGTTTAAACTTTGAAGACATAAATATATCCATTCTGCCTTTACTAATAACAATAACTGGTAAAGGAATCGCAATATCATGATCAATATATTTGTTATCGCGATAAGTTAATATGTGCCAACTGTGTTCATCACCAAGATGTTCAAGAATTAACTCTCCTGAATTAAATTTTTTTTCTTGCTTTTCAGTTGCTGCAAGATTGTAAAAAAGGAAAGTAAGCAGTAAGAAAAAAATTATTTTTTTCATTTTATAATCAAATTTAATTGTGCAAATATAGTTTTTTCAAAAAAGCTGATACAACAATAATGATTGTATCAGCCATTATAATAGAAACAATTTATTCAAAAGAGAGTATTGCCTGTTTAATCAATTCTATTGCCTCTCTCAATTCAGTTTCTGTAATAACCAAAGGAGGAGCAAAACGAATAATATGTTTATGTGTAGGTTTTGCAAGGACACCCAAGTCTCTCATCTTTAAACAAACGTCCCATGCTTCTTTTCCATTGCGAGGGCGGATAACGACAGCATTTAGCAATCCCTTACCTCTAACAAGTTCAATCATATCATTATGTATTTTAGTAATTTCTTCGTGGAAAATTTTTCCTAAATACTCTGCTTTTTCTGCAAGTTTTTCTTCTTTTACAACTTCCAATGCCGCAATAGCAACTTTACCGGCAAGACAAAAACCACCAAAAGTAGAACCATGTTCGCCTGGTCCAATTGTTAACATTATTTCATCATCAGCTAATACAGCAGAAATAGGAATAACTCCGCCGGATAACGCTTTTCCTAATATCAAAATATCAGGACGAATTCCTTCGTGGTCGCAAGCTAAAAGTTTTCCTGTGCGAGCAATACCTGTTTGAACCTCATCAGCAATGAACAGAACGTTATGTTTTTTGCAAATATCATAACATGTTTTCAAATAACCTTCATCTGGTACAAATACACCAGCCTCACCTTGTATAGGTTCAAGTAAAAATGCTGCAACCTTATCTCCATATTTTTCTAAAACTGCTGCTAACGCTTTACTGTCATTGTATGGTATGCGTACAAAACCGGGAGTAAATGGTCCGTATTCAGCATAACTGTCAGGGTCATTACTCATTGATACTATTGAAATGGTACGTCCATGAAAGTTGCCATCACAACATACAATAATTGCTTCGTTTTCTGCAATACCTTTTACTCTATAACCCCAGCGACGAGCAAGTTTTAATGCTGTTTCGTCTGCCTCAGCTCCTGTATTCATAGGTAAAACCTTATCATAACCAAAATACTCAGTAACGTATTTTTCATAAGGTCCAAGTGTATCATTGTAAAATGCTCTTGAGGTCAATGTTAGAGTGTGAGCCTGTGTGCAAAGAGCTTCTACAATTTTAGGATGACAGTGTCCTTGATTAACTGCTGAATAAGCAGAAAGAAAGTCAAAATAACGTTTTCCTTCTACATCCCAAACAAATGCACCCTGTCCTTTTGAAAGTACAACCGGCAATGGGTGATAATTATGAGCACCATAATGATGCTCCATCTCCATTAATTGTTCTGATTTTGTCATTTTTAGATATGTTTTATTTTATTATCAGGATGCAAAGATAGTAAAAGTATTGAACTTACTTGTGTTTTTAATATTTTAATAGCAGTATAAAAATATTGACACATTGTATTAAGCAACCAAAAAATTTTTTCATACTGTATAATTAAATTTTCAGGATTTAAACAAAATTATTCAAGAGATAAGCAAAATTTTTCAAGAGATATTATCCCTAAATCTAAAAGTACAAAAAATATTGTTTTTTCAGATTAAAAAAAGAAATAGTAATCAAAAATCCTTTTAATTATCATCCATATTTTACTATTTTTGCAGTCTTTAATAATCAAAAAAACAATCAATTTGTATGAATTATGCCGCAGTTAAAGGGACAAGAGATTTTCTACCCGACCAAATGTTAAAAAGAAATTTTATCTTTGATACTATAAGTCACATCTATACTCTTCACGGTTTTCTGCCAATAGAAACTCCTGCTCTTGAAAATCTTTCTACACTTATGGGTAAATATGGAGAAGAAGGAGATAAGCTCTTGTTTAAAATTTTAAATTCTGGAAATTTCACTGAAAAAACAGATATTGTTGCTTATAAAAACGATTATAAAAGACTTACAACTCAAATCTCTGAAAAAGGATTACGTTATGATTTAACTGTACCTTTTGCTCGTTTTGTTGTAAATCATAGAAATGATTTAGTTTTTCCTTTTAAACGTTATCAAATTCAGCCTGTTTGGCGTGCGGACAGACCACAAAAAGGACGATATAGAGAATTTTACCAATGTGATGCTGATATTATTGGAAGCGATAGCCTGCTTAATGAAATGGAGCTTTTAGAAATAATTACTGAAGTATTTAATTCTTTTGGCTTAAAGGTTGTTATTAAAATAAATAATAGAAAAATACTTGCAGCAATAGCTGAAATGCTTGGCAAAAATGAACAACTGTTAGATATAACAACGGCAATAGATAAATTAGATAAAATAGGATTAGAAAATGTTATTGATGAATTAAAATCAAAAGAATTTAAAGATTGTGAAATAGACAGATTAAAGCCCATCTTACTTTTAAATGGTTCTAATGAGAACAAAATATCTGTTTTACATAAATTGTTCAATGATATAGAAATAGGTAAAAAAGGATTGGAAGAATTGGAAAAGTTGTTCCATTTTAGTGCTGTTTTGACTTCAACTACAAAAATAGATTTTGATTTAACGCTTGCACGCGGTCTAAATTATTATACAGGAACTATCATAGAAGTGAAATCTACAGATGTTGCAATAGGTTCGCTTGTTGGAGGCGGACGATATGACAATTTAACAGGTATTTTTGGATTACCTAATGTAAGCGGAGTTGGAATAAGCTTTGGGGCGGATAGAATTTATGATTGTCTGGAACAGTTGAATCTTTTTCCATCTACTTTAACTCAAACAACACAAATTTTGTTTATCAATTTTGGAGAGAAAGAGGTAGCATATAGTCTACAATTAGCAAATCTTCTGCGTAAAGAAGGCATTTCATGTGAAATTTATCCCGATAACATAAAATTAAAAAAGCAAATGTCGTATGCAAATTCACACAATATTCGTTATGTTGCGTTAATTGGAGAGAATGAAATGAGAGAACAAAAAATAATGATAAAGGATATGCAAAGTGGGGAACAGCAGTTATTAACTGTAAATGAAGTAAAAAATATTTTTTAAGAAGTCTCTACAAAAAATTATTATTTAGCCTAAAACAAAAAGAAAATGTTAGAAGAACAACTACAAATTACAGGGGCACATTCGCATAATTTACAAAACATATCTATTGAAATACCACGTAATGCCTTGGTTACTATTACAGGATTAAGTGGCAGTGGAAAATCATCTCTTGCTTTTGATACTATTTATGCTGAGGGGCAAAGAAGATATTTAGAAACATTTTCTGCTTATGTTCGTAATTTTATAGGTCATTTAGAAAAACCTGCAGTAGATAAAATAACAGGACTTTCACCTGTTATAGCTATTGAACAGAAGACAACTAACAAAAATCCTCGTTCTACTGTTGGAACTGTTACTGAAATTTATGATTTATTGCGACTATTATTTGCCCGCGTATCTGATGCTTATAGTCAGGAAACAGGAGAAATAATGGTTAAACATTCTGACAGTGAAATTTTGCAAATAATTAAAAAAGATTATAATAGCAAAACTATTACTATTCTTTCTCCTGCAGTAAGAGGTAGAAAAGGTCATTATAGAGAACTGTTTGAACAGATAGCTAAAAAAGGTTTTATTAAAGTAAGAGTTGATGGTTATATCACAAACATAGAAAGAAATATGTTGTTAGATAGATATAAGATTCACGATATAGAAGTTGTGATTGACACTCTTACAGTAAATGAAAACAATGAAAAACGACTTGAAAAATCTTTGGAAACAGCTTTTTCTCATGGAAAAGGTGTTGTGATGGTTTTACTTGCTGATAATAATGGAAAGGAAGAAGTAAAAATATTTAGTCGTCAATTAGCAACTTCAAACAGCAAAACAACATTTGCAGATGCGGAACCAAATACATTTTCTTTTAATTCTCCTTATGGGGCTTGTCCGAAATGTAGTGGATTAGGGGAAATAACTCAAATTGCTCTTGAAAAAATAATACCCGATAGCAATTTAAGTATTGCACAAGGTGGTTTGTTACCAATAGGAAAATACAAATCTGACAGTTGGATATTTAAACAACTGTCTTCAATAGCTGTTATTTATCGTTTTTCTTTGGACACGCCAATAAAGGATTTAACACAAGAACAGTTAGATGTTGTTCTTTACGGAAAGGGAACAACAATTCAATCCGTTTATGATTATAGTAATTTCTTTGGAATAACAAACTATATATCTTCTCAATTTAATGAAAATATGCCTGCCGGAATACAAAAATGGGCAAGTAATTTTATGAATAAAACAGTCTGTCCTGAATGTCATGGTACAAGATTAAAGCAGGAATCGCTTTGTTTTAAGATAGACGGAAAGCATATAGCGGAAGTTTCTCAAATGGATTTGACAGACTTGTATCAGTGGTGCAAAGATATAACTAATAAATTTTCGCCCCGTAAAATAGAAGTTGCTAAAGAAATACTGAGAGAAATAAGTACAAAAATAAATTTTTTGCTTGATGTTGGTTTGGGTTATTTGAATCTTAACAGGGCAAGTAGAACTCTTTCCGGTGGAGAATCGCAAAGAATAAGACTTGCAACACAGATAGGTTCCGAACTTGTCAATGTTTTGTATATTTTAGATGAGCCATCTATAGGATTACATCAAAGGGATAATCAGCGATTAATAGCGTCTCTTAAACGATTAAGAGATATGGGTAATTCAGTCATAGTGGTAGAACACGACAAAGATATGATTATGGAATCTGATTATGTTGTGGATATTGGTCCTGGTGCAGGAATTAATGGTGGAAAAATTATAGCAAAGGGAACACCTGCGGAAATTTTACAGCAAAATTCTATAACTGCAGACTATCTTAATGGTAAACGAAAGATAGAAATACCCAAGATCAGACGTTCAGGTAATGGAAAAATACTTAAACTGTACGGAGCAAAGGGAAATAATTTAAAAAATGTAAATCTTATTATTCCTTTGGGTACATTTATTTGCGTAACAGGTGTTTCGGGAAGTGGTAAATCATCTTTAATAAACCAGACTCTTCATCCTATTTTAAGCCATCATTTCTACAGAAGTGAAAAACAACCTTTACCATACGATAAAATAGAGGGAATAGAAAATATTGATAAGGTAATAGAAATAGATCAAAGTCCCATAGGAAGAACTCCGAGAAGTAATCCTGCAACATTTATAGGTGTGTTTGATGATATAAGAAAGCTTTTTGCAAGTCTGCCAACAGCAAAAATAAGAAACTATCAGGCAGGACGTTTTTCTTTTAATGTTAAAGGAGGACGTTGCGAAACATGTCAGGGAGCAGGAGTAAGAACCATTGAAATGAATTTTTTACCTGATGTTTATGTAACTTGTGAAGATTGTAATGGTAGTAGATATAATAGAGAAACATTAGAAGTACGATATAAAGGCAAATCCATAAAAGATGTTCTTAATATGTCATTTTCGGAAGCTATAATATTTTTTGAGAATTATTCTAAAATATATCGTCAGCTTAAAATGGTTCAAGATGTAGGACTTGGATATATAACACTTGGACAACCTTCTACAACTCTTTCAGGTGGGGAAAGTCAAAGAATAAAACTTGCTGCCGAACTTGGGAAAAAAGATACGGGTAATACATTATACATATTAGATGAACCAACTACCGGCTTACATTTTGAAGACATAAGAATACTTCTTAATGTTTTACAGCAGTTAGTAGAAAGGGGTAACACAATGGTAGTTATAGAACATAATCTTGATGTTATTAAAGTTGCAGATCATATTATAGATTTAGGACCGGAAGGAGGTAAAGACGGTGGTTATATTCTTTCTACAGGTACTCCTGAAGCAATGGTTAGAAAT
>JAISUE010000082.1 GCA_031272245.1 Bacteroidales bacterium | reverse complement strand
CCTATATGAGCTGAAAATTTAAATACCTCTTGTTTGTGCAGTGGTACAGGATAGTAGATCATAGAAGGAATATTTTTACTTTCTAAATAAGTTTTCAAATCATTACGTTTTCCATCTTTAATTTTTAATGTATATTGATGAAAAACATGGGTAGAGAATTTGGCAATTACAGGTGTTATTATCATGTTTTTCATATTGGCAAAAGCTTCATTATAATACATTGCAGCCTCATACCTTGCATTACAATATTCTTTTAGATATTTTAACTTTATATCAAGTATAGCAGCTTGAATAGTATCTAATCTTGAATTTAATCCAAGTATAGAATGATAATATCTCGTTTTCATTCCGTGATTTGCAATCGTTCTTATTTTATCAGCCAAAGTATCATTATTTGTCATTACAGCACCTCCGTCACCATAACAGCCTAAATTTTTTGAAGGGAAAAAAGATGTACATCCAATATCTCCAATCGTTCCAAGCTTCTTACGTGTTTTGCCATCATTAAAAATGTAATCAGCACCAATAGCTTGAGCATTATCCTCAATAACATAAAGATGATATTCCATAGCTACATTTATTATTGCTTCCATATTTGCAGCCTGCCCAAATAAATGAACCGGGATTATTACTTTGGTTTTAGGGGATATTGCTTTTTTTAAACTTGCAATATCTATATTAAACGTATTATAATCAACATCTACAAAAACAGGCACTAAACCAAGTAGAGCAACAACTTCTGCAGAAGCAATAAATGTAAAATCAGGCACAATAACTTCATCTCCAACTTTCAAATCAAGGCTCATAAGAGCAACTTGTAAAGCATCTGTTCCATTGCCTACGCTTATTACATGTTTTACATCAAGAAAATGAGCTAAGTTTTTTTCAAATTCTTTCACCTTTTCTCCTTTCACAAAAGCGGCAGATTTGAAAACTTCATTAATGGAAGTATCTATTTCTGTTTTTATTTTAGTGTATTGGGTCTTTAAATCAACCATTTCTATTTTTTTCATACTTATGCCTAAGTCTCTTTTGAATATTAAATTTAAATTTGTTTTGTTCTTACTGTTGCTTTCTCTGTTCGCATAATAATAGATACCACTAATGCCCAAAGTATTGAAAGCACAGTAGAAAATACTATTGCTGAAAAAGCAATATATTGTGGCTTCACAATATAACGTATTTGTTCATCTGTTAAAGTTCTGTTTGTTTCTAAACTTCTTTGTAAATCAAAACTGCGATTTACTATTTCGGGGTCAATTTTCCACGCATATAACATAATAAAGATGCCATATATTATTGATGCTACAACACCTGTTCCAAAAGCAACAATATATCCTTCCTTGAAAGCCATTTTTTTTTCCGGAAGTTTCCTACGATAAAACCATACAAAGATAAACATTAAAATAAGTAACGTTATTTCCTCTACATAAGTAACTGGCTGACTCAAAGGATACACAAGCCATTTGCGAAAAATGACTACAAAACTTAATATCAAACCTGAATAAAAACCATATTTTAACAAAGCTCTCCAACAGTTTCCGTGTAATTCTGATTTATAACGTTTGATTATCTTCATTGTTAAGTTTTGGGGAAATACGATAAATAACAAAAGAAACTATAAGTGAAATAATAATGTTCATTATAAATTCCTGTAAATATATACCTATAATAGAAAATATTTGCATAATTTTGAACATGCTATCCTTTTGATATATTGCTGCATAATCATTTAAACCTTTATCTTCTAATAATTGAATACCTTGTTCTATACTTGTTTGAAAATAAAGAGGATCTATTTTGATAATATAAATTGCATAAAACAAAGCCCAAAAGAAAGCAACGACTAAAGAAATAATAGTTCCTATTGCCATAAAGCGTCCATATTTTATTTTTGTTTTTAGCACTGCCTGTTTGTATCGTACAAAGGTATAAGCTAAACCTGATGTCATCAATAGAACATAAATAAATAAATGAATTGATGAAAACGGATTACTAACAAAAGACATTATAATATAATAAATGAAGATTATTCCACCTATTATAGAACCTTTTTTAAATGAATAAGATGCATATTTTTCGTTTTCCATACTATTAAAAAGTTAAACTTTAAGGTGGCAAATTTAATAAGTTTTTTCAAATCATTATCGTTAGAAATTTATTTTGCTATATTTTGTTATTCAAACATTACATTTTTATAAACTTTTAAGGAGTTTTTATCGGGAATTTTAGTATATTCCATCGTTTTTCAGTTTGTGTGAGATGAAAAATGTTTTACTTTTGCAATTCAAAATAAGTTAAATATATTAATAATTAAAAAAAAGTAAAAAAATGAGTACAGAACAAATGAAAAATAAAAGACGTCGTACGCCAATAATAGTATTTTCTTTACTATTGATAGCATTTGGAATTTTAGTATTAGTAAACCAAAATATAGAGTGGCAAGAAATTAAACCCATTGTCATTTCATGGGGAATGTTATTGGTGATTTTAAGTATAAATTTCTTTTATCATCGTCATCTTTTTACAGGATTTGCTTTTGCAGGAGCAGGGATTTTCTTTATCTTGCCAAAAGTAGAAAATGTATTTTCTCAAATAGTTTTGCAGGAAAACTTTGTAAATAACTATTGGGGAGCATTGGTCATATACATAGGAATATTGCTTATGCTTGCGGCATTAAGCAATCGTAATAAAGTTTTTTGTCATACATCACGTCATTCCCATTGCTGGAACACAGGAAAACGTAAAAACTATGAAAAAATAAGAGAACAAATGAAAGAAAATAAACAAAACGCTAATTCATGGTTTAATCACTCTATCGCTTTCAGTGAAAATGAACATATTTTTCTTGAACCAATGTTCTATGGTGGGGAAATAAATTTAGCATTTGGTAGTTCAAAACTTGATTTACGCAAAACTGACATTCAAAAAGGAGAGGTTATCAATGTGTTTGTAAATGTAAGTTTTGGAAATAGTAGTATTTTTATTCCGCAGGACTGGATTATCAGAACAGAGGAATGCAAAGTTGTCTTTGGTTCTGTGTATGATAAACGTATATTTATAGAAAAACAAAATGTAGAAGAGCCTGAAAGAAAAACATTAAATATTATTGGTACTGTTGCTTTTGGTAATTTTGAAATAAGAAATTAGACAAAATGAAAAAAATACTTATTATCGCTGCTCTATTATTTAATTTATTTGTACTAATAATTTTATGAACTTCAATATTTTATGTAAGGTAGTAAGTGAAAATATAGTATCTGAATTTATAATTGGTCAAAAATGAAAAGAATAACATTTATTTTGCTTGCTGTTCTGCTTATTTCATCAGGTATAACCTCTCTTTCAGGTTGTATTATAGCAACTTACTTATTGTTAGGAGCATTTAGTGGAGGGATAGTTTCAGAATTTATAATGCCCCATATAGCAAAACGTTTTGTAAAAGCAAAATATGAACCTTTACCTACTGTAAATGAACAAGATAAAAATGAAATTTGCGAAAGAATAACTATTAAAACCGGACAGAAAATAGATATAATAGATGTTAAAAATATTGTTTTTTTTGCGGCAAATGGTGATTACGTTTCAATTTATACAGAAAAAGGTGTATGGTTAAAAGAAATGACAATGAAAGATTTGGAAAAAATATTACCATCTGAAAATTTTGTGAGAGTACATCGTTCATTCATTGTCAATGTAAACTGTATTAAAGCTATAGATAAATACAAAAAAGGTCAATATATAATATCTTTATCCAACAAAGAAACAATTAAAATGTCTGATACAGGTTATGCAATACTAAAAAACAAACTTTCTTTATAAAAAAATCTTCGTTTTCCTATAAAAAAACAAAGATTTCTTATTATAAACTTTTGATTTTCATAAATAAAAATGCTATTTTTTTAATGTGATAGCAATTATTTTATTTTATTTATTTTTGCGAATGTTCAAATAAATGAAAAGTCAATCTTAAAGTTATTTTGAACACCAAAAAAAGTAATAAACTATGACACAACAAGAGTTT
>JAISUE010000062.1 GCA_031272245.1 Bacteroidales bacterium | reverse complement strand
CCTCTCTAAATTTGTCAAACAGTTTGTTTATCGTTTGACGACTTATTTGTGTAATTTCAGATGTTTTTTGTGCTTCAATATCCAAACAAAATAACCGCAAAATTTCTCTAAATTTCTTCTCTGAAATGCGGGAACGAACTAAATACTTATTCTTCATAGACTATTTAAGAGTTTGCAAAGGTACTATTTCCTCTTAAATTGTCTTGAACCATATTTTTTTAATTTGATTGTGTTATTTGAATATGTGATACAAATAATATCAGTAAGGGATTATTTTATAAGGTTATCTCAACATTTAGAAAAAACTGAACTTAAAAATAAATAGAATATGGGAGAAAGGAAAATTATATTTTGTGTAGTTGTTTTTCAATATCTTCTAATGAAAGTTTGAATTTTTTATCTGTAGAACAGTGGTTATCAACTTGTTTACAAGCATGTAAAACTGTTGAATGGTCTTTGTTTCCGCATTTTACACCTATGGTAGCAAGAGAGTTTTTAGTCAGTTTACGAGAAAAATACATTGCAATTTGCCTTGCTTGTGCAACTTCACTTTTACGAGATGAAGTAAAAATTTTATCAACGTCTATGTGCAGATAATCACAAACAACTTTTTGAATATATTCAATAGTAATTTCTTGTTTTACACTCTTTACGATACTGTCAATAATTTGGCGAGCAAGTTCAAGAGTTATTTCTTTATGATTAAGCGATGATTGAGCAATTAATGAAATTAATGTTCCCCTTAAGTCTCGTAGATTAGTATTTACATGATATGCAAGATATTCTATAACGTCTTCTGGCATTGAGACACCGTCCTGTTTTAGCATTTGTCTAATTATAGCAATACGAGTTTTTACATCAGGTATTCCTAATTCGGCATTCAATCCCCATTTTAAACGGGAAACAACCCTGTCTGTAAGTTTTAAGTCTGCAGGAGAACAATCAGAAGTAACTATTATTTGTTTTCTATTGTTATGTAGATTATTAAATATATTAAAAAATACCTCTTCCGTACCTTTTTTCCCAATAAAAAATTGAATATCATCTATTATTAAAACATCTATCATTTGATAAAACAACAAAAATTGATTTCTTTCGTTACGCAGACTTGCATCAGTGAATTGTTGCATAAACTGTTCTGCCGTAATATAAAGAACTGTGCTATTGGGAAAATTTTTCTTTGTTTCTAAACCTATAGCATTAGCAATATGTGTTTTTCCTAAACCAACTGATGAATAGATAAATAAAGGATTAAAAGATGTTTTTCCCGGATTTTTTGCGATAGCATAACCAGCAGAACGAACTAAACGATTACATTCTCCTTCAACGAATGTGTCAAAACTGTAATTTTCATTTAAATTGGACGGAATGGTAATCTTTTTTATACCCGGCATAATAAAAGGATTGACACTATTAACACCATTATTTATATTTAATGGAGCAGGTTTAGGTTTGTTTTCTTTTGTTATTTTACTTGTTGTAGAAGACAAAAGGGTTGTTATTGGTTTTTCTTTATCGCTTGTATCAACTAAAATTGTATATTGTAGCATTACTTGATTTCCAATTACTCTTTTTATTGTTTTTGTAATCAAGTCGAGGTAATGTTCTTCAAGATATTCATAAAAAAAATGGCTTGGCACTTGTAAAGTTAATATATTTTTTTCAAGCGAAAACGGTTTAATGGGAATAAACCATGTCTTATACAAATGCTCATGGGCGAGATTATCCTTTATAATTTTCAAACAATTTTGCCAAATCTGTTTAATATCTTTATCCATAGTACTAAAATTATCCTATAATATATTTTTATTTTTTTCGGTTAGCAAAATTAGGATATGTTTTTTGAAAAAAAAGTCTGCGAAAAATTTTGTTTTCAAAAAAAAATTTTTATGGAATATTCTTTAAAAATGGATTAAATGAACCTAAATATCCTTATCTATTGTTTTTCAGAAACTTTGCTGTCCATACAAAAAATAAATTTAAAAAACAATCTTTTCTCAAATTTTTTTCCACATCTTTTTATTTTATTTGTTTATAACTTTAAAATAGCAATTAAAAACAGTGATTTATAAAATAAAAGTAGCGTTTTATTTTTATTTTATGCTGTTTTTCATATAATGAAACTTTAATTTTAACTTTCTGATAACTTAAATATTTTAGTAGGATTTCACTTGGAAAAATTTATTGCATTCTCCAGCGTTCAAAAATGACGTAACAAACATTTGATTAGTGTATTATAACATTTTTTAATCAATGAAATTTTGTGGTTATTTTTACTATTAAAAGAATTTACCTACTTTTGCAAATATAAATATAAAGATGATACAATGCTTTCTTCGCTAAAAATAGAAAATTATGCTTTAATTAACAAAACAGAAATAGATTTTCCTGATGGTTTCATTGTTATAACAGGTGAAACAGGTGCGGGAAAATCAATAATGCTTGGTGCTTTAGGGCTTGTTCTTGGGCAAAGAGCAGATACAAATGTGTTACAGGATAAGGAAAAACGTTGTATTGTTGAAGCTGAATTTTCTCTTGACAATAGTTTTATACCATTTTTTGAGAAAAATGATTTGGATTTTGATGCCAATTCTATCTTTCGCAGAGAGATTATGCCTAATGGGAAAAGTAGAGCATTTATAAATGATGTTCCCGTACAGCTTTCAGTTTTAAAAACAATAGGAGATGTTTTAATGGATATTCATTCTCAACATACAACATTAACATTAAAGGGTAGTGAATTTCAACGGTTAATTATTGATAATTATTTAGATAATATAAGTTTATTAACTAATTATAAGACAACGTATAAAGAATGGAAAACTTTACAGATAGAAACAGAAAAATTAGAAGAAAAATATAGAAACTTTGTTAAAGAACAATCCTATTTTCAGTATCTTTTAGAAGAATTTGAAAATGTAAAACTAAAAGAAAATGAACAGGAAGAATTAGAAAAAGAAATAGAATTGATGTCTAACAGTGAGGAAATAAAAAACCAAATTACTCAATCACTTCAACTTTTTGACGGAGAGGATTATGGAAATGTGCTTTTTAATCTTTCGCAAATCAAAAACAATATTTCAAAGATTGCATCTTATGATAAGGATTTAACTGATATTTTACAACGTTTAGAATCTTCTATTATTGAATTAAAAGATATTGTAACAGAATTATTTAGTTTTAATGATAACATAATATTTAATCAGCAAACATTAGATACTGCTAATGAAAGATTGGATATAATTTATGGATTGGAACGAAAACATAATGTCAATACAATAGCCCAACTTTTATCTATAAGAAAAGATATAGAGAATAAATTATCTTCAAATGAAGATTTGGAAATATTGATAAAGCAAAAGAAAAATGCTATTTCAACACTGTTTTCAACACTTTCCAATCAAGCCCAACTTTTAAGTGAACACCGAAAACAAGTCGCAAACAGAATAGAAAAAGAAGTAATTCCTTTGTTGTCTGATATGGGAATGGCAAACGCTTGTCTGAAAATTGTAATTGAAAGTAATTATAATAATTATATGATAAATGGTATTGATGATATTGATTTTTTATTCTCAGCTAATAAAGGAAGTGAATTGAAACCTTTGGCAAAAGTAGCTTCAGGTGGAGAACTTTCTCGTTTAATGTTGGCATTGAAAGCTGTTTTAGCACGTAAATCTCAAATGCCAACTATAATTTTTGATGAGATAGATAGTGGAGTTTCCGGTGATATTGCTGCAAAAGTAGGTAATATAATCAAGCAAATGTCTGAAAATCATCAATTAATAGTTATTACACATTTGCCACAAATGGCGGCAAAAGCGACTAATCATTATAAAGTGTTTAAAGAAGAAGAGGCACAAACAACAATTTCTAAAATTAAACATTTAACGCAAGCAGAAAGAGTAGGGGAGATAGCAACAATGCTTTCTAATGACAGTATAACACAAGCAGCAATAAACAACGCAAAAGAATTACTTTCTTAATTTTTTTCGTACTTTTGCTTGTTATTAAATTTTATCAAAATAAAAATCACATAAAGAAAGGAGGGAAGTCAAACAATGATTGAAACAATTAATTTTGAAAACTTAAAATGGGTACATGTTTTAAATCCAAGTGATGAAGATTATGAATTTTTATTGGATGAATTTGGTTTCCACCCCTTGGATATAGAAGACTGTCGCAGCATTAATCAGCGTCCAAAGATTGACGAATATGATGATTATTATTTCCTTATTTTGCATTTTCCATACTTTGATAAAGCTAATAGATTTGTAAGAGTTAAGGAGGTAAAGATTTTTTGGGGAAAAGATTATATTGTAACTATAGGTCGCTCTCATTGGGTTGTCAAAAATCTTTTCAAGGAGATGCAGGAGAGAAAAGAAAAGGGGGAAAATGAACTTGATGAAATGACTGCATCGTCAGATACTTTACTATATAATATTTTAGATAGACTAATGGTTGAAACATACACTCTTATTCTTAGAGTAGGCTCTGAGGTTGATACCATAAATTATGACATATTTGCAAAACAGCCCGACAAGGTTATTGAACATATTTCCATCACACGAAAGAACGTTATTTTCCTCAATACCACCTTCAAACCTCAACTCCGCGTATTTCACAAGTTTGAATCCGGCGGTATAAAAGGTTTTGCCGAAGATATGGAAGAATATTGGGGTAATATATTAGACCAGTATCAAAAAATGTTTGATATGGTAGAGGATTACGGAGAATTGATTATGGGTTTGTCAAAAACCTTTGATTCCCTCCAAACCAACAAAGCCAACGAAATAATGAAAGTACTTACTATTATTTCAATGACCATGCTTCCGCTGACTGTGATTTCAAGTATTTATGGTATGAATGTAAATTTGCCCTTTGCCGAACACAAAAACTCTTTCTGGATTGTGTGCGGCTTGATGCTCGTTACGGTAATCGGACTTCTCTTTTACTTCAAACGCAAACGCTGGCTCTAAAAGGTAAGAAAAAAAATCATAACAACAAATAAAAATAATATGAAAATAGAAATTGACAGTAAAGCAGGTTTCTGTCACGGTGTTGTTAATGCTATACATACAGCGGAAATATGTTTAAAAAAAAGAGGTAAAGATGAAACAATCTATTGTCTTGGAGATATTGTGCATAACAAAACAGAGGTTGAAAGATTAAAATCTTTGGGGTTGGTTACAATAAATTATGAAGAATTTGAAAATCTGTCTAATTGCAAAGTAATTGTTCGTGCACATGGAGAACCTCCTTCAACATTTTTTTCTGCAAAAGAAAGAGAAATAACAATAATTGATGCCACTTGTCCAATCGTTGGCAAATTACAACGAGAAATTAAAGCTTGTATAATGAATCAGGTAAAAGGTTTGTCGGAAATTATAATTGTAGGTAAAAAAGGTCATCCGGAAGTTCTTGGATTATTAGGACAAATAGATAATAACGCAATAGTTATATCTTCGGTAGAAGATGTAAAAAACAACTTTTTTAAACAAAATATCACAATTTTTTCGCAAACTACAATGGATAAAACACAATATGCAGAAATAATAAAAGAGATAGTATTGAGAGCAGAATGCAGAAAAATAAATATAACTAATTCTATTTGTAAACACGTTCTGAAAAGAAAAGATTCTATTCAAGCATTTGCTCAACAACATCAGATAGTTTTATTTGTTTCGTCCTCAAATTCTTCAAATGGTATGTATCTGTTCAATATATGTAAAGAAGCTAATCAATACACTTATCTACTTAATTCTTCTACAGAAGTTAGTAATACACTTAATATTGCACAGATAAAATTTGCCGGAAAAATAAATTCCATAGGAATAAGTGGGGCAACTTCTACTCCAATGTGGTTAATGAAAGAAGTTGCCCATACAGTTAATTTATTTTATTTGAATAACAATAAAAATTAATTATTATTTTCTTTTTCTTTTCTTAATTGCTCAAGCACTTTGCGTTGCTCATCAGTGAGTCGTACTCTGCGAATGCGTTTTCTTTGTCCATCTTCTTCATCAAAGGTATTAGTAACCTTTGGTGCTTCTTGTGTAAATGTATTAGGTTTTGATAGAGGTGAAAACTTTGAAATATTAGGACGAATAACCTTAACATTAGGTGTTTTACGTCCTGTTTTCTTATTCTTAACTTTTATTTTTGTTTTACTTTGGTTAGATTCTCTTGCGGCTTTCTTTGCAGCAGTAATTTGAGCAAACTTTTCTTCAAGAATTTTTTGTTTAGCCATAATTATTTCATATTGAGCATCTAACAACTGGTTAAATTCTTCAAGTTTTGATGCAATAAACATTCCATCTTTTCCAACAAATGGTGCAAAGAAAATCTGTGCATCTTCCACTCTTTTCAAAACTTTACGAAGTTTCTTAAAAGGAATCCAATAATCATCATTTAAATTGACAAACTCAAAAATTATAGCATAAATCTTTTTGCGTTGTTCTTTTCTCGAAGCATATTCTTCTCTTGTAAATTTGCGCGTTAGCATAACGTAATATATATTATTATTAAATCAATTATGTCGTAATTGGAAATGCAAAAATACGAAAAATTTTTTAATTAACATTAAAATAACTTCTTTTGACTTTGTAAATAGTACTAAAACGGTATATCTCCGTATTCATCTGGCGGTAAAAAATCACTATTTGATGCATTAGCATTAGCTTTTGATTGTAATATTATAGGGGTGGGGGAGTCAAAACTTGTATTTCCAGTATCAAAAGTATTAGAAACCGAACCAAATAGATTGCGATTTTCAAATTTGGTTATGTTCTTTTTAAATCTCAAACGTACTTTTCCTGTTGAACCTGCACGATGTTTAGCTACTATTACATCAGCCATTCCTTGAGTTTCTCCCAAAGTATCAGGTTCTGTTATCCCGTAATAATCCGGACGATATATAAACATTACAATATCTGCATCTTGTTCTATTGCTCCCGACTCACGCAAATCAGACAAAATAGGTTCTTTTGTGCCTCCACGTGTTTCAACAGCACGAGATAATTGAGATAATGCCAAAACAGGAATACCCAATTCTTTACTCAAAGCTTTTAATTGGCGAGAAATTGTACTGATTTCCTGTTCTCTGTTTCCACTACCTTTGAAATCTCCACCACTCATTAATTGCAGATAATCAATGAAAACCATTTCTATGTTGTGTTTTTGTTTCAAACGTCTGCATTTTGCACGAAGTTCAAAGATAGTTAAAGCAGGTGTATCATCTATATATACTGGAGCATTATAAAGAGGTTCTGATTTTATTTTTAGTTGTTCTATTTCATGAAATTCTAATTGGTCGCCGCGAGTAAATTTTTCTGAAGTAATCTCTGCCTCGCTTGATATAAGTCGTTTCATAAGTTCTGATGCAGACATTTCTAAAGAAAATATTGCTACGGATTTTTTGAAATCAATAGCAACATTTCTTGCTATATTAAGAGCAAGTGATGTTTTACCCATAGAAGGTCTTGCTGCTAAAATAATTAATGTTCCCTTTTGAAATCCACCAATTTGTCTATCTAAATCTATAAAACCTGATGAAATACCAAGAGTATTATTTTCTGAAAGTTTAAGATCTTCTATTTCTTTAAGAGTTTGTTTCCATAATGCAGGCATTTCTTTATATCCACTATTGAAATTACTGTCATTTATTTCTAAAAATTTTGTTTCTGTTTTATCTAATAAGCCTAATACATCAGTTGTTTCATCGTAAGCTTCCTTAATTGTTTCTGTAGAAAGGCGTATCAGCTCTCGCTGTATAAATTTTTCACTCAAAATTCTTGCATGATATTCTATATGAGCAGCGGAAGTAACTCTATTTGTAAGTGATGCTATTTTATAAGCTCCACCTGCTACTTCTAATTTTCCTAACTTTTTTAATTCTTCTACAGTGGTGAGAATATCTATTGGTTTATTGTCTAAAAAAAGTTGATAAATAGCTTTAAATATCTCTTGATGTTCAGGTACATAGAAGTATTCAGGTTTAACAACATCAATAACGTTAGCTAAAGCATCCTGATCTAACAGTAAAGCGCCTAAAACGCTTTCTTCAATATCAATAGATTGAGGTGGCACTTTCCCATTAATGGCAAATGCCTGATCATAACTCATATCTGCTTTTTTATAAGTGCGTATATTATCCATAGAAACTTATTAAAATTTGTATTAGCAAAGATAGTATTTTTACTCTGATAGTTTTATAATTGCTAAATTATCTATTACTTTTATGCAATCTGCAGATGGAAAAACTCCCATAGTTGAAAGATATTTTTGTGCTTTTGTAAATTCTTCAGAAGTTGGTAACGTATAATTGATACCTATTGTTCTCATAAATGCAATACTTCCTCTTGACGGTTTGGTTATATCATCACCCCAATTGCAGTATTCAAAGCATGAATTTCCTATAACTTCTCCTTTCATATAAATATGTTTGTAATGTTCTACGGTAGTATAACGTCCAAAAACAGCAAGATGTATTTCTTTTTCTTTTAAATTAGTATTTTGTTTCACTAATTTATCTATTTCATAACAAATACGTATATCTTCATTATATCTTATTGTGTCAGAGTATTGCAGTTGTGAATTAATTTGAATTTGCCAAATAGATACCAAAAGCATAGTACTAAAAATAAAATACTGCACAACTTTCTTTTTACTCGTTAGTAAAAGGTAATAAAACATAAATGCCGTTACAAGCACAACGACATACATAGCACGTAAAGGAGGCATATTTGCATTCAAAACGGGCAAACTTATTATAAAAAATGGAATACTTATTCCAACAATTATATATAATAATCTTCTTTCTTTGCTAATATGTTTAAAGGTGTTGATAATAATTATTAAAATGTACGTAAGACATAACGGTATAATTAAGGGGGTAACATAATTTATTTCCACATAATCATGGTGTATAAATTTCAATACGGGTTCTATCGTTATGCAATAAGTTATATTAAGAATTTTATTAAAATTTTCAGTTAAACTATCTGAGCTCCAAGTATTCATAGAAGAAATATAATCAGATGCTTTTATGTGAAAAAGAGATAATGTCAGTTTATTAAGTAAAAAATAAGTTAAAGTTGCTAATAGAATGAAAATAAGAAGTTTAATAAATGTAAATAAATATAATTTAGATGTATAATTAGAATTTTCTTCAAAGAAAAGAAAACAAATAAATATCCCACAAACAAATAAAGGCAGCATTGTTTGATAAATAGCAATAATAAAAGTAGTTAATAAAACACTTACCAATAAAAATAAATAGTTTTGAGAAAAAATACTTTTATATAACATTAAAATAATAAATGGGCAAAGGAAAACAGCAAAAAATACTTCAACTGATTGTAAGAAAAAATAGTATTGTTCAATCCAAAAAGGAGACGATATGAAGAGAATAGAAAAAGGTATTAAAAAATATTTATTAATTTTTCTATTCTTGTTAAATACAGAAAAAAGATAACTCCAACTAATTGCGGCAAAAAATAAAATTACAGCCGATAAAATACTGATTAAGTATGGATTAAAAAATTTGATTGTCCATAGTTCACTAAAAAAAGCTAATCCCCATCTTCCTATTGAAATATGATAATTGGTATAATGTGATTTTGAAAATGAAAAAGCTTCTGTATCAATACCAATAGTCGGGTGGAACATATAAATGCTATAAGTTATAAGTATAGTTAATGCTGTAAAAACGAGTAAAGAAATATTGTTTTTACAGAATATCAGAATATCTTTCAGGATATTTTTATCATCAAAATAAGATATACTTGTTTTAAATGTTATTTTATTTTTGTCTGTTGCCATATCAATAATAAATTATTTTATGATTTGTTTGCAAATGTACATTTTTTTATTATTATTACTTTGCATGCAAATAAAAAATCTTCATTTTTATGTGAAAAATTTTGACTTTTTATCTAAAAATGAAGATTTTTTTGAATTGCTGTATAAATATCAATTACAATTACCTAATAATTTTACACATAATTGACATTATGTAAAGTGAATAAAAAAATAAATAGGATTAAGTTCTATCGCTTAACCCTATTTATTAAATATATATTTATAAATTACTTGATTATTTCTTTATTAAACTTTGATAAACTGCATCCACTTTTTGATATTCAGTATCATATAATGCTTTTTCATCTTCAGTTGCTCTTGGTTTTAATCTTAAATATATCGTTCTTAAAGCACTCAATGAATTAAAATTTTTAGGATCTAATTCTAAAACTTTGTTGAAATAAGGAATAGCATTTTTAAATTCATCTAATGCCATAGCATCATGTTTATCTGCTTCTGAATATTTGCCTTGATCTGCAAATTCATTCCCCATATGTACATAATCTGCTGCTTTGTTAAAATGTATTAAGCCTAATCCAAAGTTAGCGCCAATTTGTTCTGATTTAATCTGTAAAGATTTATTATACAACTCTATTGCTTTAAGTTCGCCCCCTGCTGTACTTAATTCATTTGCTAAAGTATTTAATTTTTGAAAATTATTACCTGTCTTTGTTATCAAGTCATCTACAAGTTTATTGCCTTCTTCTGTATTCCCCATTCTCAAATATAAACCTGCCAAGGCAGATTTTACTTGAAAATTTCCTTGAGTTGTATCAGGAATATTTTTAATACCGGCTTTCAAAACATTGATTGCTTTTGTTGTATCCTTTTCTGCCAAATTTGCAGCAAATAAATTCAGATATACATCCATTTCTCCTGTTTTTAATCTAACCAATTCTCTGTACATTTCATTTGCTTTTTCATTATTTTTCAATTCTTTATAAGCGGATGCTATAATGTATTTGGCATTGATTGAAAATATTTTTCCGCTCTCCGACTTTGTTAAATCACCCATTTTAGCTACTTCAGAAGAAAGATTTATTGCTTCGTTGTATTTTTGAGTATTAAACAAATCATAACATTGACGAATGAAATATTGAGAAACAAAATCTAATGTTTGCATAGCATTTTGTATGAACTCTTGCGTTTTTGCTGTTTTTTCTATTTCAATAGATTTCATAAGAGAATTTTTAGCTCTATAAGCTAACGTATCTACAGGCTCACTAATCTTTTGTTTTTTGAAAAGTTTTTCATCTTTAGATTCACTTGAAGTTGCTAATTCTACGAGTTTAGCATAAATTAGACCTGAATAATACCAAGTCTTTGGCTCTGTTTTAGTTTTTTCATCCTGAACAGCGGCATCTATATTTTCTTTTGCACGCCCGTAACGTTGAGCATTAAAATCTGCTATTGCACTTTGTACTTTCATTGTTTGAGCAAAACAGCCCAAACTCATAACCAATAAGATTATGAATAAAATCATTTTTTTCATTGTGGTAAATGTTTTATTATTCATTTTAACTGTTAATTTCATTATTATCATTAAACTCCCCTACTCCATTTTGATTTTCGCTCTCTTCTTCATAACATTCTTCTCTATTTATACGAGCAATGGCTGCTATTTCATCACCATTTTTTATATTTATAAGACGAACTCCTTGCGTTGCACGTCCCATTATTCGCAAATCTGACACTGCCATACGAATAGTCAAACCTGATTTATTCATAATCATTAAATCGTCGTTATCGGTTACATCTTTAATAGCTATTAATTTTCCTGTTTTATCAGTGATGTTTATAGTTTTTACTCCTTGTGCTCCTCTATTTGTTTGACGGTATTCATCTATATTTGAACGTTTTCCATAGCCTTTTTCGGAAACTACAAGAATATTTTTCTCTGTATTTTCAATACAAATCATTCCAATTACTTCGTCTTTTATAGATTTCATTCTTATGGCACGAACTCCTGCTGCGTTACGTCCCATAGGTCGTACAGTTTTTTCATTAAAACGAATACATTTACCTGAACGAACTGCCATCAAAATTTCATTATTCCCATTTGTTAATTTCGCTTCCAATAACTCATCTCCATCTTTTATAGTTATAGCTATAATTCCATTTTGACGGGGACGTGAATATGCTTCAAGAGATGTTTTCTTTATTACGCCTTTTTTTGTACAGAGTATTATATAATTGTTGTTAATATAATCTGTATTCTTTAAATCTTTAGTATTAACATACGCTTTTATTATATCGTCTTGTTCAATATTTAAAAGATTTTGAATAGCTCTTCCTTTTGAAGTCTTACTTCCCTCAGGAATTTCAAAAACACGTAACCAAAAACACTTGCCTTTTTCAGTAAAAAACAACATATAATCGTGGTTAGAAGCAACATAAATATGCTCTATGAAATCTTCATCACGCACACTTCCTCCTTTTGAACCGATTCCACCTCTATGTTGCAAGTGATATTCTCTTGCAGGTGTGCGTTTAATATATCCTAAATGTGAAATGGAAATAATAACTTCTTCATTAGCTATCATATCTTCAATACGAAAATCTGAAGAAGAATATTCTATTTTAGATAAACGCTCATTACCATATTTATCTTTTACTTCAATGAGTTCGTTTTTTATTACTTCTCTTAAAACATTCTCATCTGATAATATTTCTTTACAACGTTCAATAAACTTAATCAATTCATCATATTCATCTTGCAACTTTTGTCTTTCCAAGCCTGCAAGTTGGCGAAGTCTCATATTGACGATTGCATCAGCTTGTATATCATCAAATCCCCAACGTTCCTGTAATGCAAGTTTTGCTTCAACAACTGTCTGTGAAGAACGAATAATTGCTATAATTTCATCTATGTAATCTATAGCTTTTAATAATCCTTCAAGTATATGAGCACGTTCTTCAGCTTTTCGCAATTCATAACGAGTTCTGCGTTCCACTACTTCATGTCTGTGATCCACAAAACATTTTATCAAATCTTTTAGATTTAATAAACGAGGTCTACCTTTTACTAATGCTATATTATTGATAGAAAAAGAAGTTTGTAAATCTGAATATTGATATAACTTATTTAATACAACATTACTTATTGCATCACGTTTAAGTTTGTACACAATACGAATACCTTCCTTGCTACTCTCATCCTTAATATTTGAAATACCTTCTATCTTTTTCTCTTCTACTAATTGAGCTTGACGCTTAATCATTTCTGATTTACATACTTGATATGGAACAGATGTAACAATTATTTGTTCATGGTCGCCGCGTTTGTCTTGTTCTATACTTGCATTAGCTCTAATTATGACGTGTCCCCTTCCTGTATGAAAAGCTTCTTTTACTCCCTCGTAACCATAAATAATGCCTCCTGTTGGAAAATCAGGAGCTTTTATGTACTGCATTAGTTCATCTATTGTAATATCATTATTATCAATGTATGCAATAGTACCATTTATTACTTCTGTAAGATTATGAGGTGCCATATTTGTAGCCATACCAACAGCAATACCATTAGCTCCATTTAAAAGTAATTGAGGAATTTTTGTAGGAAGTACAGAAGGTTCTTTTAATGTATCATCATAATTATTTTGAAAATCTACAGTTTCTTTGTCAATATCTGCAAGCATTTCAGATGCAATTTTTGCCATTTTTGCTTCAGTATAACGCATTGCAGCTGGAGGATCTTGGTCTATTGAACCAAAATTACCTTGTCCTTCTACCAAAGTATAACGCATTGACCACCATTGAGCCATTCTTACCATAGCCAAATAAATAGAACTGTCTCCGTGAGGGTGATATTTACCCATAACATCTCCAACAATTCTGGCAGATTTCTTCGTTTTGGCACTGAAAGACAACCCCATCTCTCCCATTGTATAGAGAATACGGCGATGAACAGGCTTTAAGCCGTCTCGTGCATCGGGTAAAGCTCTTGAAACTATCACACTCATAGCATAATCAATGTATGCTTTTTTCATTTGGGTTTCAATATTTACCCGTTGAATTTTCTCGTTTTCTGATTCCATTCCTTAGTTTTCTTCTTTTTAAGTTGTTTATTTTCAGTTATTACGTGTATTTTTTAATCGTAAAACAGGACGCAAAGATACAAAAAAGCAAAACAAAAACTACAAAAAGCTTGTTAAAAAAATGAAAAATTAAAGATAAAAATTAGAAAGATAAGAAAAAAAATAATTTAGATATATATCTTTTGAGATTAAATGCAAAATATTTTAATTAGAATCTTCACATTTTTACACTATATTAGTACAATATATTAGTTTTTGAAACGTTTAATGGCTCATATAATAACCAAATAAACATAAGAAAAAACTTTATGAACAGTATTTTAATAAAAGCAAACACCAGAGGACACGCTTATCATGGCTGGTTAGATACGTACCACACGTTTAGTTTTGCAAATTATTATGACCCGCAAAGAATTCATTTTGGAGCGTTAAGAGTATTGAATGACGATGTGGTCATTGGTGGTGAAGGTTTTGAAAAACACCCTCATGATAATATGGAAATCATTACTATTCCATTAAAAGGTGGAGTAAAACATGGTGATTCTATGGGAAATGGTGGTATTATTAGAGAAGGAGATGTGCAAGTTATGAGTGCAGGTACAGGTGTTACTCACAGTGAATACAATGCTGATAGTAAGCAGTCTGTAAATTTCTTTCAAATATGGGTGTTTCCAAATAAAAAAAATGTAGTACCTCGTTACGAACAAAAGAAAATGACATTTTTACAAAACAGAAACACATTGAATGAAATAGTTACACCTGAACCAACTGAATATGCTTTATGGATATATCAGCAAGCTTGGTTCAATATAGGCTCATTTGATACTAATAAAGAAGTAGAATACAAGTTACATAATTTAGAAAATGGATTGTTTGCAATGGTTATTCAAGGAGAGTTTGAAGTGGGAGATATTAGAATAGAGAATAGAGATGGCTTAGCTCTTTGGGGTACAACAGAGATAAAAATTAAATCTTTAAATGATGACGCACGTATTTTATTAATAGAAGTGCCGATGACTTGGTAAATTAACAACAAACAAACCAAAAAGGGTAAATATCACTAATTTTTTTGCCTATTTTATTTTTTTTCTTACTTTTGCAATGTTTTTAATGATTAAAACTATGCAAAAGATAGTCTTTTTTATGGTGGCTTTTTTTATATTTGAAAGTAATATGTTTGCTCAACAGACAGATATAAATAAGTCTATAAATAATGTTAATCATCCGGAAGTAGTTTCAGATGATTGCAGTACGATTATTGTTCCTCAAGTACAGAAAGTAAGAAATAAAAAAGGTGGAAAAACTACAGTAGTTTCTTTAAACAAGTTAGAAGCGTTTGTATGTTTTGAGACAGGAACAGCATTTTATAATGAATCTGCTCTTAATGTATTGGACAGTATTTATAAACTTGCTTTTGGAAAAGAAAATGAACACTTTTATAAAATGACTATTATTGGTTATGACGATGCTCAAACATTAAACGAACAAAATACTAATTTGGCAAGAGAAAGGGCTGTACTTGTTTTCAACTACTTTTTATCAAGAGAAGATGTAAAAGATTTTATTATAAAAAGAACACCAAGTAAATACCAATCTTCTTGTGCTGGTACGGTAGATTATTTCATTAAATATAAAATGCCTATTGATTTCAAATGGATAAACCTTAATGGTAAATCTGTAGCAGAACAATCATTGAATGGAATATCTTTGGCTGGGAAAACATATATTTTAATTGAAGATGACATTGAAAGTTGTGTTGGAGATTTTTATAATTATTATTATCCTCAAAATGATACGTCATTAAATTCTCAGTACAGTATGATAACCATACCAAAAGGTGCAGTGGAAAGCATAACAAATACAAAGGATACACTTGAATTTGATTACTCAATTACTTATAGAGAAGTAATGAATTTTGAAGATTTAATGAAAGACTACAAATTTATTCCTTCTGAAAAACAATATTTGATAAATGCAGGTTATATAATTATAAATACAGAACATAAAATAGATTATTCTTCATGCCCATTACGAGATTTTATTAAACCAACAATAAGTTTGAAAGTGGCTGTTACACCAGAACAAGTTAATGCAAAACTAAAGTTTTTTGCAAAAGTGTTTAAATCAGATGGTTCATTTACTTATAAGGCAATACCAACAAAAAAAGAGAAGGATAAAAATTCAAGTAATATATATTTAACAGCAGAAATAACACCTTTTCAAATGGATACTATATATATAGGAAAAAAAGTAGAAAAGGAAGAGTTATCCGATTATTTTTATCCTGCACAACAAAATGATCCGGGTTCTTTTGAAGCAATGGGAGGTTGGTTAAAAGCATACAAATTAAGTAAAAAGGGTGCATACATTATGAAAAAACAAATGGGTAATATGCTAAAAAAGCCTGTTGGAGAAGTAGAATTAAATTAGGATTATTATTTTTGTTAGAAAAGTTGTTTAATTTTTTTTGAGGGTTCAGGCATTGGTTCTTCATATCTTTTACTTATTGTAAAAATATCCTTTATTAAGGATATAGTTTTGTCTATTTCTTCATTGTAAAAATCTGAATTTATAAACATTGTTTCTAAATGTTTATAGCTTATTTCCAAAAAATCACGAGCAGTATTGAAAAAAGTCTCTACGAGATTTAAACGTAAATCGTCAAGTTTGTTGTCATCTGTGAAAGAACAAAGATATAACCAATTAGTCATTATTTTTTGTGCTTCCCATCGTTCTTGTGCTTTAAAGTCATCTGATAAAGAAAAATAATGTTGCATATAGCCTTTATAGTACTCCAAAGTATAAAAAATAAAGTGATTTGCTTTCTCGTGATTATCATCTGCACGCACTTTTCCTTCTAATAAATCGTACATCACAGCCATATAAGCCAAAGGATGTGGATATTTATGAACGCTAACAGGTAGATTTTGTGTACATATTTCTAATACTTCAAAGGCTTTTTCATACTCTTTTTGCTGATAAAGAGCAAATGAAAGAAAGGAAGTATATTGTGCATAAAGATCTATTATGGAACGTTCCAATTCATTAAAATAAGTATTTTTTCTTTTAAAACCTTGCCATTGAAAGTTTTTAAAATGTTGATACATTTTTGAAGCATCTACATCCCCATATTTTGGAGGTAATAACTGATTCATATTACTTTTTATGCTATCTAACCGATATGCAAATCCTTCTAAATGTAAAAAATTATCAAGAGTTAAAAAGTCATCATTTGAATATGCCGAAAAATATATTGATCTTTCAGTTTGATTTGCAAGTATTATATCCATTAACATCAAAGTTCCCAGTGAATAAACATTACCTTGTAAAACAACATTTTCTTTAAGCGTACGAAAAATTTGATTATGTTTGTTGGTTGTTGAAAACAGATTACGAGCAACTTCAAGGTAATTTACAGTTGTTGTATCATTATAATATTTTTGTGGAGTTAATATTTTAAGCGGCTTGGAATTGTAAATCTGCTTTTTTAGTTGCTCAATATAATCAGGCGAATTAAGAAAAGCGATGTTTATAACCCTTACATCCGTACGTATATTTTCAACATTTTGCAAATACCATAAAGGAAATGTATCATTATCTCCATTAGTTAAAAGTATAGCATCTTTATCACAGCTTTCTAAAATAGAATAAGCAAAATTTTTTGTAGTGTATTGTCTATTGTGATTATGAGAAATAAAATTTTGACTTAATACCCATGCAGGTACAATAAAAAAAATCGGCAGTATAAAACGAGGACGATGTAATAACATAAGATTAACAATCCATTGACTTACAGCTAAAGTACCGACACATAACCAAATGGATAAAGCAAGAAAAGAAATAAGAAAAATATAGTCTCTTTCTCTGGCTTGAAAAGGAGTAAAATTCAAATAAATGACAATAGCTATTGATGTAAAAAACCATAACCAAAAATTAACAATAAATCCTTTCCTATCCTTAAAAAAATGATAAAAAATGCCAATTATGACAAACATAAGCGGAATAAAATAGTAAGCAGTACTGCCACGTTTTAAAGTATTTTTAGGAAAAGCTTGAGTATTTATACCTAAAATTCTGTCTATTCTATGAAAACCTGATTGCCATTGACCATTATTTACGTCTCCAAATCCTTGTATATCGTTAGTTTTTCCTACAAAATTCCACATTAAATACCTTCCATACATATATCCTAATTGATAGTTAAAAAAGAATTTAATGTTTTGTTTAAAAGATGGAGTTAAAATATTTTGACCTTTTATTGTAACTTGTTTATCAGGTTTGCCAATCCAATCTATATATGCACTTTCATAAGAAGGATGCCATAAACGAGGAAACAAAGACTGCATGTTGTTATTAAATATTGTCTCTATGTTTCCATTGTCTAAAAGTCTGTATTCGGCAAAAGAGTAAGCGGTATATTGATTTCCATAAAATAAGGGAGGCTTTTCGTAATTGTCTCTTTGCAAATAATAATTTAATTTGGCAAGTGTTTTTGGATTATATTCATTGATTGGTGTATCAGCTTCAGCCCTTATTAACAATACTAAATATGTTGATATTCCAATGATAATAAAAAAAATAGACAAACAAAAAGTATTTAACCATGCTACTTTTTTCCAGATAGAAAACACAAATAAAATTATTAACAGAGACAATATAATATATATGTAGAGAGGTTTGGTTGTAATAACGAAAGGTATAATGGAGAATAATAACCAAATCAGTAAAACAGATATTAAGAGCGTAACGGTTGTATTAAAAAAAGACGGTTTATAATAGTGATAACATATAATAAGTAATACAGGGGGAATAATTAAAAGACTTAATATATGGATTCCCAATGATAAACCTGTTAAAAAAGCAATTAAAATAATCCAACGTTCAGAAGGATGTGTATCCCATTTAAGAATTGACCAAAATATTAACGTAGAAAACATTAAAGAAAAACTATAAACTTCTGCTTCTGTTGCCGAAGTCCAAAGAGAATCTGTGAAAGCAAAAGTTAATGCTCCTATTGTTGCCGCAATAATGTTTCCAACATATTTATCCGAGAAACGATTAAGTATGCGAACAAGTATCCAAAAGAAAAACATTATTGTTGTAGCAGTTGAAATAGCAGAAAGACAGGTAATAAAAGGTGCTATAAGTTGTGATTGTTGCATACATAAAGCAGAAGCAATAGCTGCAAACAACTGATAAAGTGGAGCGCCGGGAGGATGTCCAACTTGTAATTTATATCCCGTGGAAAGAAATTCTCCGCAATCCCAAAAAGATACACTTGTATTCATAGTTAAAAAATAAACTACAAATGCAGTAATACCGACAAGCCATCCAAGAATATTTATCGTTTTCTGATATTTCATTGATAAATCGTTAAGAAAACTTTATTTTCAGATAGCAAAAATACGTTTTTTTATCTTAATAATAAGATTTTATTTACTTAATTCTTCATAACTGCTGTCATTATAAAAAACAATGATACGACTTATCATCCTTTTGGGTGTTCCAATACACTTATTCGCAGAACAATTTTCGTTCTCTGCTATTTTTTCATCTATTGTAGATGTCTTTTTCTCCGGAATTTGTTCTTTTACATCAGAAACCGTATCCGAAAATGCGTTAAAAGATGTAACAAGAGAAGGATTATCAACTATCGTAACAGGTTTTTCATCAAAAAGAGATGGTTCTTCCCTAAATGTTTCCTCAACTTTTATAGTTTGTTGTCTGCTATTTTCTATACATTCTTCTAATTTTTTCATGCTGCCTTTGCCAAGCACAAGCCAATTCCAATCAAGTTCAGGAAATTTTGTTAATACCCGTATAATGAAATCAAGACTTGGTTTATTACGTCCCGATAAAATATGGGAGATATTAGAAGCTTGTACTCCTAAAATTTCAGCAAAACTTCCGGCTGTTAAGCCATAAGTTGCCATAATCTGTTTAATTCTTTCTTCTATCATTTTATTTACATTTGTAATACCATTAAAATCATTATTTACATTTGTAATCCAATTTAACAATTTACATTTGTCAGTTTGTTAAAATTACATTTGTAAAACAATATACGCATAAATAAAGATAAGGTTACACTTTAATGAAAAAAATTTTTATCTTTTGTTTCAGCATATTATAATATGATATATATGCAATAAGCCAATTACTCTATTATTAACATAATTTGATAACTATATACATTAGTAAAAATATGTAAATATCTGGTTTTTAAGTATTAAAATAAATATAATAATATATAAACTAATTTTAACACTTTTTATTTATTGACAAAAGTAAAAAACAGTATTATTCACAAATGTAATTAAAAAATAATTACATTACAAATGTAAATCAATGAATTATTACTCATTTATTTTACATTTGTAATGTAAAATTTAAATTTTTGATAGTTAAAATAAGTACCTAACTATTCTTATTTATATTTTATGGCAATAAAAGATTAATAATGTCTCCCCTACTCTTTTATTCTCGCTAATATATTATAATTACCTTATTCAAAGTAATCTGAACAAAATAAATTTACCTAAAATGAATATTGTCTGAAAATATTTGATTTATTTGCAGTCTTTACATTTTTTTGTTTTAATTTATGCTAATTATATTACTGCAATAGAATAAGAACATTTGAAAATATTTTCAAATGTTCTTATCTTTTTCCTAAAAAATAAAGAATTGTTGGAAGTTGATTATTTCAATTCCTGCATATCACAAAGTTTTCTGTAAATTCCACCAAGTGAATAGAGGGTATTATGATTGCCTGTTTCTTTTATTTCACCATTATCTATGACAATTATTTTGTCTGCATGAATAATCGTAGATAATCTATGAGCAATAACAATAGTTGTTCGTACACGAGTATTATTTATTTCATTCATACATAACTTGTTTATTGCATCTTGCACAAGCTTTTCGCTGATTGTATCAAGTGCAGATGTTGCCTCATCCAAAATAAGTATTGGTGTATTACGTAACACTGCCCGCGCTATACTCAATCGTTGCCTTTGACCACCGGATAATATGTTTCCACTATCACCTATAATTGTATCATATTGCTGTGGCAGATTTAAAATAAACTCTTCAGCATTGGCTATTTGTGCTGCATGAATTATATCAGTCCTTGTAAAATTATTATTTCCAAAAGATATGTTGTTGGCAATAGTGTCATTGAATAGTATTGTTTCTTGCGTAACTATGGATAAATTATCTCTTATATCCTTTGCTTTCAATGATTTTATGTCAATATTGTCAAAAAGTATTGTTCCGCTATTTGGAGAATAAAATTTCGAGATTAAATCTATCAGTGTGCTTTTACCGCTTCCGGAAGCTCCAACTATCGCAGTTGTTTTACCTGCCTCAAAAATTACGTTTATATTTTTCAATACAGGCATGTCCGAATTATATTCAAAATTAATATTTTTTAGATGTATTCCTTCTTGAAGTAATGGAAAGTGAACAGTATTATTAGGTTCGGCAATGTAATTTTGAGAAAGTAAAATTTCATTCATCCTAAAAACACTCCCCTCACCTTTTCGTATGTTATAAAACGATGCAGAAATATCTTTCACAGGTTTAATTACAAGAACAAACAAAATCAAATAAACAATAAACAGTTCCGCAGAAATGGTCGGTGGTTCGCTTATAACTCGTAACGAACCAAATAAAAGCAAGCCTATAATCATACAGTTACCAAAAAATTCACTTTGAGGAGAAGCCAAATCTACCCGTCTGTAAATTTTATTACGCAAACGTGTATATGAAAGATTAAACTGCTGAAATCGTTTATTCATAAGTTCAATAGCGGTTAATGACTTTATAATTTTTAATCCTGATATAGTTTCTTCAATTATTGAAGTTAGCAAACCTAATTTTTGTTGTACGTGTTTAGAATCACGTTTTAATGTATGACTGATAAATGAAACCAATGTAGCAAAAACTGGAAAAATAACTAATGCTAAAAGAGTGAGTCGCAAATCTATGTAAATTAGAACAACGAGATAAAGAACAACGGTAATTATATTAGTTATTAGAGATTGTAAAGATTTTAAGACACTTTCATCATATTCTGTAACGTCAGTATTTATACGTGATAACATATCACCTTTTCTATAATGAGATATAAAAGAAATAGATAAACCTGTATATTGTTTAAACATAGAGTTACGGATGTTTCTAACTATTTTATTACGTGTTGATGAAATTATATACATAGATAAATATGTAAATACATCCTTTAAAAGATAAATAGTAAAAATTAAACCTGAAAAAATCCATAATGCATTAAGTTTGCCATAACTTATGATATAGCTATATAATTTATCAAGAATCTCTTCAATAAATGACGGGTTAGTTACAGGAAGTAACGATTTTGAATCAAAAAGTATTTGCAGAAAATTACTTACTGAAAGAATTGAGGCAATAGAAAAGATTGTTGCAAAAATAGTAAATAGAAAAAAGAGCAGAATATTCCCAACATAAGGCTTGATAAATCGCAAAGTGAAACTACGAACTTCTGCTTTTTTACCTTCCTTTTTATTATTTTCCTTACCTTTTAACATAAACACCAACATAATTATGTGGAGTAACGGCTTTCATGCGGTCTTTAATTTCTTCGCTTACCGATAAACCATTAACAAATTCATCAATAGTTGCTTTTGTAATATGTGAATTTGTACGGGTTAAAGCCTTTAATGTTTCGTAAGGTTCAGGATAGTTGATACTTCGTAAAATAGTTTGTAATGCTTCTGCTACAACAGCCCAGTTTTCTTCCAAATCATTGTAGAGAATCTGCTCGTTTAATAATAATTTATTCACACCTTTTATTATGGAACGCAAAGCAATTATGCTGTGAGCCATAGGTACTCCTATATTTCTGCTTACCGTTGAATCGGTTAAATCTCTTTGCAAACGGGATATTGGAAGCTTCATAGATAAATGAGTAAGTATTGCGTTAGCCAGTCCGAGATTTCCTTCTGCATTTTCAAAATCTATAGGATTAACTTTATGAGGCATTGCTGAAGATCCCACTTCTCCTTCTTTTATGCGTTGTTTGAAGTAGTTCATTGAAATATAAGCCCAAATATCTCTGCAAAAATCAATCAGAATAGTATTTATTCTACGAACTGTATCAAAGTATGCAGCAAGCTCATCATAGTTTTCTATTTGAGTTGTATATAATAAACGATGCAAACCTATGCTTTTAATAAAATTATTCGCAAATTCTATCCAATCATATTGAGGATATGCTACTTTATGAGCATTGAAGTTACCTGTTGCACCTCCAAACTTGGCATCAAAAGTCCAGTCTCCAAACTTGTCCATCTGTCTGCCGAGACGATATACAAAAACATATATTTCTTTTCCCAAAATAGTTGGAGAAGCAGGTTGTCCATGTGTGTGTGCAAGCATTGGTATGTTTTTCCATTCATCAGCTTTATCGCAAATAAGATTTAAAACCTCATTTAATAAAGGTTGAAAAACATTGTTATGAAACTCTTTTAACGAAAGAGGTACTGATGTATTATTTATATCTTGTGATGTTAAACCAAAATGAATAAATTCTTTATACTTTGCTATATTCAACTTTTCAAAACAACGTTTAATAAAATACTCTACTGCTTTTACATCATGATTGGTTGTCTTTTCAATATCTTTTACTGTTTCAGCATCAGCAGTTGTGAATTCTGAATATATTTTTCTTAAATCCTTATAATAAGACTTTGGAAAATTTTCTAATTGTGGCAAAGGTAATTCACAAAGAGCAATGAAATATTCTATTTCTATCCTTATTCTGTATCGTATAAGAGCCTCTTCTGAAAAATAATTTGCTAATTCCTCTACTTGTTTTCTATATCGTCCATCTATTGGAGTTATTGCATTTAACTGATTCATTATTTTTGCCATTTATTATTTGCGACAAAAGTAATAAAAAAGAACATATTAGCTATAATATATGGATTATTCTTTTTGGTATTAAAAAATTATTGTTTTTTAATACCAAAACACTGTTTTAATCTAAAAAAAATTTGATAATAATTATATATATTCAAAGTTTTACAGTTCTATTGATTCAAAATAAAAACGCAAACAAAAAAATAAAATAAAAAATTGTATTTTTGCATCTTAAAATTAAAAAGAACTTAAATATGAAATCAAGAGTATTTTTATTATTGTTATTAACAATATCTATGTTCGGTTGCTTTGCACAGGAACAAAAAGCTAAAACAGGTTGGGATGAAGACGATTTAAAAGGTCAGGTTAAAAGTGTTAAAACCACAGAATATGTAGCCATAACAAAAATTGATGGTGACAGGCTTGTGATAGATAAAGGTGAAATTATCACTGTTGGAAAAAATAAGAAAGCAGAAATAGTTGCCAATTATGATTCTAAAGGTAATAAGACTAATGCTCAAAAAACAGCAGGAACAGTTAGTAACGACAGTTGGTTATATGGAGATGTGGCAGGTACTAAAAGCTACAAATATACAACAGACGGAACATTAACTGATGATGTATGGAAAAAAGCAAACTATTTTTACACATATCGCACTACGTCTAATGGAGCATATTTAGAACGTAATATATATTCTGATGGTAACATTCAGACTGAAATATTAAGGAGTTATGATGCAAATGGCAGAACTCTGTCCGATAATGGTTTTTCTCAAAAAGTCGTTTTCAAATATGATGAAAATGGAAACAAAATTGAGAAAACAGTAACAAATAAAGAAGGAAAAGTAATTTATAATTACAGTTATTCTTATGAATACGATTCAAATAAAAATTGGAATAAATGTATAGAAACGTTTATGGGAGCACCTGTAAGGGTAACAGAAAGAACAATAGAATATTATTAAAAAATAGATAGATATAAAAACAAAAAAATGCGGATTGAAAATCAATCTGCATTTTTTGTTTTTATCAAAATAATATTATGTGTAAATTAAAAACTATATTCTGTCGTAAATAAATTTTGGGGCAATTTTCATAATAAATGCCGCTAAATACCATCGCCTTGTTACGTAAACAACTTTCTTTTGACAACGAATCGCCTTGTAAATTTGACGGGCAGCCTTATTTAACGGAGATACAAAAAAAATATAATTGCCTTCATCTTTTATTAAGTCAGTATCAACAAAACCAGGTCTTATGTCTGTAATTTTGATTTTAGATTTTGTTTTATTTGCTTTGCCTCTCATAGCTTCAAGATAACTTTTATTGTAAGCTTTGGAAGCAAAATAAGAAGGTGCATAACGATTTCCTCTTAAAGATGCAATAGAACTGATTGCTGCTAAATGCCCATAGCCTTGTTTATCAAAGAAATTGAAAGACCAATCTATTATATTTGTAAAACCTAATACATTCGTCATTATTGTTTTTTGCTCAATATCAAAATCTAATTCATGATTCACTTTTCCAATACCGGAACAAAGCAATATCAAATCTACAGTTTCCATTTCTACAACAAATTCTTGCAACTGTTCAACCGTAGTTTGTAAATCGGTAATATCAAAAGATTTAACAATATACTTATTTGGCTTTTCTGATTTTAACTCTTCCAATCTTTCAAGCCGTCTTCCTGTTATGCCAACTTTACCAATCACATCATTTGCCAAAAGTTCTGCCACTTTTCTGCCTATGCCCGAAGTAGCACCGATAACGATAGCATTTCTTATCTTTTTCATTTTATATACAACCTCTTATCTCATCAAAATTAGACAAATTATGTCTGTCTAAATACTCACTTAATCCTTCAATTACCTGTTTTCCAACAAGTGGATTTATAAAATTTGCTGTTCCGATTTGTATCGCTGTTGCACCACAGAGAATAAATTCAACAGCGTCTTGAGCCGAATATATGCCGCCAAGTCCGACAACAGGAATTTTTACGGCATTTGCTACTTGCCATACACAACGTAAAGCAATCGGTTTGACAGCAGCCCCGGATAATCCTCCGGTAATCGTTGAAAGCAAAGCTTTTCTGCTTTCGCTATCTACTGCAAGTCCTAATAAAGTGTTGATTAAGGAAATGGAATCTGCTCCGGCATCTTCCACAGCGGCGGCAATCTCAACTACCGATGTTACATTGGGCGTAAGTTTGACCATCAAGTGTTTGTTATACACTTTACGAATATGACTCACGACTTCGTATGCAGAGTGTGGATTTGTGCCAAATGTCATTCCGCCTTTCTTTACATTCGGACAGCTTATATTAAGTTCTATTGCCGGAATGTTGTCCAGCGCATTGATTTGAGAAGCGACATCTTCATATTCTTCAATACACGACCCGCTCACATTAACAATCATATTAGTATTGAAAGATTTTATTCGCGGATAGATTTCCGTACAAAAATATTTCACTCCCTTATTCTGCAACCCCACTGCGTTCAACATCCCCGAAGGCGTTTTAGCCATTCTCGGTGCATCGTTGCCTTCCCGTAATGAGCCTGTTGTGCCTTTTACAACTATGCCGCCGAGCATTGATACATCGTAAAAATCATTAAACTCTTCACCATAGCCGAATGTCCCTGAGGCAGTCATTACAGGATTTTTCAATATTACATTTCCAAGTTTTGTCTCCAATCTTTTATCCATACTTATTGCAAATTATAAATTACTCATTATAAACGTTAATTGACTTTGTACATTTATATCACCAGCCCAAAAAATCTACTCCAAACACAGGTCCTTCGGTACATGTACAACGATTATGCCCGTCCGCCGTCTTCACAACACAACAAAGGCATGCCCCTACCCCACACGCCATTCGCTCTTCCAATGAAACATAACACTTTGACTTGTCCGCCACAACAGATGCAACAGCCTTCATCATCGGCAGGGGTCCGCAACAGTAAATTCTGTCAAAATGCTCTTTCAATATCTCGTGTGCCGTTATTAAACCTTTTGTTCCGCAACTGCCGTCCTCTGTCGCTATATGTAAATTGGCTGTCTGCGATAGTTCTTTCTCCAATAAAATATGTTTTTCGGTTCTCGCACCTAACAATACGTCTGTCGTTATCCCACATTTAGCGTATTCCTTCGCCAAATGAAGAAAGGGCGCAATGCCGACTCCTCCGCCGACCATCAATATCCTCTTCCCCTTACGTAATTCGTCTGCCGACAACATTGGGAAGCCATTGCCCAGAGGCAAAATCATATTCACAGTCTCTCCCTGTTCAATGTCCGCTAACATTTTCGTGCCGCTACCAACTATCCGTATCAATAAATAAATAATATTATCCGACACTACATCATTTATAGAAATCGGCAACCGTAAACCGTTAGAATGTTTCGGCAATATCTGAACAAACTGTCCGGGATTTATTGTCGGTAACGGATTTTCACTTTGCAGAGCAAGCCGAAAAAAGTTATCGGATAACATTCTCTTCTCCGCCACCTTAAAATCAATAGAATATTTCATCGTTTTCCTGTTTTATTTTATTTAAATATCTGTTGGGAGTTCAATTTCATCTTCCGCCTCATTTATTTCCTCAGCCGTAAGCAGACAGTGCTGATTGACATATTTCTTTGAACGAAACAGACATCGGCGATAGATATTGATTGTGGTTTTTAATCCGAAATCCAATGCGTCACAAATAAGTGCGTGACCGATTGACACCTCCATAAGATTTGGTATCTTTTTATTAAAGAAATTAAGGTTATAGTAGTTCAAATCGTGTCCCGCATTAAGCCCGATACCCAATTCCTCTGCCTTTTTCGCCGCCGTCACAAAGGGAGCGACAGCCAGATTCTTATTTTCAATAAACAGCCGTGCATAACTCTCTGTATAAAGTTCCACGCGGTCTGCGCCGCATGCCTTTGCTCCCTCAATCATCTCAGGCAAAGCATCGACAAAAATCGAAACCCTGCTGACCTTCCGTAACCGTTCAACGATTTCCGCCAGCATCTTGCCGTGCTTAACGGTGTCCCAACCGGCATTTGACGTAAGAGCATCGGGAGCATCAGGCACAAGCGTAACCTGAGTCGGTTGCACTTCCTCAATCAATTTCATAAAATCGGCTGAGGGATAACCTTCAACGTTAAACTCTTTACGCAAATGCTCTTTTAATTTTCTTACATCGTCATACCGTATGTGTCTTTCATCGGGGCGAGGGTGAACCGTAATCCCGTCCGCACCAAAGTTTTCGATTTTAAGGGCGGTCTTCACAACGTCCGGGATATTGCCCCCGCGCGCATTTCTCAACGTAGCTACTTTATTGATATTTACACTTAACTTTATCATAAATTCGGTCAATTTTAGAAAACAAAAGTACAAAAAAGAGTTGTTTTATATGCCTGTTATGTAATTGTATTGCATCTTTATTAAAACGATATTCGGATTAGGGTTTTCGGCGTGGGGCGATTTAATTAAACCAATGGATTCAGACTTTCGGCGTGGGGCGATTTAAAGAAACCGGCGGATTCAGACTTTCGGCGTGGGGCGAAAGTCTCCTGCAATTTACGAGAAGGTTTCGCCCCACGCCGAAAGTCTCCTGCAACTTACGAGAAGGTTTCGCCCCACGCCGAAAGTCTCCTGCAATTTACGAGAAGGTTTCGCCCCACGCCGAAAGTCTCCTGCAATTTACGAGAAGGTTTCGCCCCACGCCGAAAGTCTCCTGCAACTTACGAGAAGGTTTCGCCCAACGCCGAAAGTCTCCTGCAATTTACGAGAAGGTTTCGCCCTACGCCGAAAGTCTCCTGCAATTTGCGAGATGGTTTCGCCCCACGCCGAAAGTCTCCTGCAATTTACGAGAAGGTTTCGCCCCACGCCATTTTACATAAATGAAAGTCCGACACTGAAAGTTTATAATGAAAATAATATCTTTGCAGGCAATTTATCGGTCGGGCGGAAAAAAAATGTTGGAAACGAATAAAAAACAGTAATAATATGGAAAAAAAAGTAATCGTTATATCTTTTGTTAATCTTTCGGCTAAAGTCGGCGGGGCATATACCATCCTGAAAGAGTGTTTGACTTCGCTCATTGACAACAATTTGGATAAGGACTATAAAATTATCACGGTCTTAAATTCAAAAGAGGTCTCTCCCTTTGAAAATATTGAGTGCATAGAGTTGCCGCTGTCCAAAAAGAGTTGGTTGTTCAGGATTTATTATGAGTATTTTTATTTCCGCAGACTTTCGAAAAAATTAAAACCGTTTCTTTGGCTGTCGCTTCACGATATGACCCCGAACGTAAAGGCAGAGCGGCAGGCGGTCTATATGCATAACCCTTCCGTATTTTATAAATGGAAATGGAGCGACCTTTTCGTTGATTGGAAAATAATACTTTTTGCTTCATTTTACAAATATGCCTACAGGATAAATGTTCATCGGAACGATTTTCTTATTGTTCAACAAAGTTGGTTAAGAGATTCGTTTTCAAGGATGTTGAATGTCGATAAGCGGAAGATAGTTGTGTCCCGTCCGCAGAACAATGCCCTGCAAAATATGACGGATTTACCCAAGAGTGACAACATTGTCCGTTTCCTTTATGTATCCGTGCCTCGCATTTACAAAAATTTTGAGGTGATATGTGAAGCGGTGAAGATTTTGAATGAAAAGTCTGTCGGCGGATTTGAGGTTAATCTTTCTTTGGCTGCTTCGCCCGATAACAAATATGCAACCATGATATATAACAAATATCATAATGTCGGCAATATTAACTTTTTAGGTTTGCTCTTAAAAGACGATCTTTTACATCAATATGCTCGGACAGACTGTCTGATATTTGCCTCAAAGTTAGAGACGTGGGGCTTGTCCATCAGTGAATTTGCCGCATATCATAAGCCTGTTTTGTTGGCGGATCTGCCTTATGCCCACGAAAGTAGTGCAGGATGTATGCAGACTGCCTTTTTCGCCCCTGATAATTCTGCGGAACTGGCTTCCCTTATGGAGAATATCATAGTGAAGGACTATTCAAATTTACATCCGACAGATAAATTACGGATTTCGGAGCCCTTTGCGTCATCGTGGTCAGATCTTTGGAAAATATTATTGAAGTAAATGTATAATCGGACAGCTTTATGTTTTAGGGCAAAAGTCTGTTTTCAATCAATCTATTGTTATATTGCTGGACAATAGCCGTAATGAGTTTCAGGTGACGGTTGCGTATATCGGCGAATTTGTCGGCGATATTGTTTTTAAGATTCGGATCGGTTTTTATGTTGTAAAGTTCTAACGGGTATCCTTCCCGGAATTTGCTCATGTACTCTCCTATCGTCAGCATATATTCTCCATTTAAATAATAAATGTAAAAGTGAGGTTCGGCAGCGAAAGCCGATCGTCCGAATGAGAAAACGGGACTTTCAACATGTAAAAGGTCGGCGACAGTTGGGAGAATGTCTATCTGTTGAAGAGATTGTTGCGAGACGATACCGTGTTTTAAGAGTGGTGAATAAAATATCATAGGGATACGGAATAAACCTGTTTGCGTCCGAAATTCGTTTGTTTGCGTTAATGTGGAATGGTCTGCCGTGATAACAAATAATGTGTTCTTAAACCAGTCTTCTTTGGCGGCAGATGCGAAAAATTGTCTTAAAGCGTGATCGGCATACCCTGTGGTCTCGTGCGTGATTAAATTTCCTTTTGGGAACTTCCCTTTGTATTTCGGCGGAATTGTATACGGATGATGCGATGAAATGGTGAATTCGGCTACGGCAAAAGGTTTGTCAAAGGTGTTTAATTGCTTTACGATATATTGCAAAAACGGCTCGTCAAATATTCCCCAGTTTCCGTCATAATCTTTTTTGTTGTTGTATTCGTTCATTCCATAATAGGCGTCGAACCCAACGTGTTTTGTGAATACATTGAAGTTCATGGAGCCGTTATATCCTCCATGAAAGAATGCCGTAGTGTATCCGTAGTCTTTCAATATGGAGGCAAACGATCCCAAACGGTTCATGCCATATTTTGCAGTGATGTAACTTTCTTCCATCAGTAAAGGTAACCCCGACACAACAGCAGGAATACCATCTATAGACTTTTTGCCGTTAGCCAGACCTTGAAAAACAATACTCTGCTTTGCTAAAGAATCTAAAAATGGAGTGTATGACGGACATATCCCATGATTATATACATTAAAATACTCGGCAGAAAAACTTTCAAGAATAATAACTACAACATTTGTCTTTCCGACTTCAAGTTTTTGAGTAAATAATGTATCAGCCCACGTAGAAGATTGTGGTTTATAAACCGGCGTAAATAAAGCTTCTAACTCGGCTTCATTTTTAAAATAAGATACTTTATCAACGCCTGTTTTTCCCAGCGTTCTGTATAATGTAAATGGTGTATTAAGAACAAATGCGGAATTTTGGGTAGATGAATATAAAGATGCTTGCATAAGATTTATCGGTCTGACCTGCAAACCTCCTCTGCTTGCAACAAACAATATCCCACATGATATTAAAAATACAACGGTCTGAACAATGAACCATTTTTTGTTGCAATTCATTTCTTCTACATTATGTTTTTTGTTGATGTATCTGTAAAGTATAATGAAAATTACATTTGCAACAGTAAAGACAACAACAATCAACCAGTAATCTCTTATGAATTGAGGTATTAACTCACCAAAGTCGCCTCCAATTCCCAAATAACGAATAATATCGGAAGTCATTCTCTTAAAAGTAAATCTGTAATATCCCATATCAATACAGGAAACAAACATCATAAATTCGGTAGCAATTATGTAGAGAAAATTGGTAATTGTTCTGTACCACCGGCGTTGTTTGATTGTAAAAGGTAATAATGACAATAGCAAATAAGGCAAAAGATAGACACTTATTGTTGCAAAAGCATAACGGAAAAAGCCTGCTGCGATGCTAAAAAAATCAGAAACGCTAACGATATTGAAGAAAGCGGCATTGATAAAATAAAACACTATTTGAGTTAGAGTTAACATTAAAAGACTCAACAAATATTTCCAGATAATTTGCTTATAACTTGGTTGTATTTTCATTCTAAATTTTATCATTGTTTTTATTTTTAATGCTGCAAAAATAATAATAATTACTTATCGGTGCATATTTTATAATATAACAACCGAATACGTTTACTTTTTTAAGGATTAAATTACTAATCAATTAGAAAAATTTGTTTTTGAAAGCAAAAAACAGTGTTTTTCAGTAGCAAAATCTTGACTTTTGAACAAAAAAACGAAGAAAAATTATTGTAGATTCTATATCTATTATCAATATTTGTTAATATTCATCGTAAGACTCATAAATTTTAACGTAGTTATTATATCGTTCAAGAGAAATTTCTCCATTTTCCAATGCTGCAATTACGGCACAATGAGGTTCGTGTAAATGAGTGCAGTTATAAAATTTGCAGTCTTGTAAACGACTTTTAAATTCAGGAAAATACATTGCAAGTTCATCTTTTTCTACCGCTACTAAACCAAAAGCTTTTAAACCGGGCGTATCAATCATCGCTGTATCTTTGTCAAGAAAAAGCATCTTTGAAAATGTAGTAGTATGTTTTCCCATTTGATAAAAATCAGACAGATTTCCTTCTTTAAGATTAAAATTCGGCTGTAAAGCATTAAGCAATGCAGATTTACCAACTCCGGAATTGCCGGAAAACAAACTTGTTTGACCTTTTAATCTATTCCTTAAAATATCTATCCCCTCATTTGTTTTTGCAGATGTAAATAAGACTTCATAACCAGCCTTTTGATAAATATTTTCCAAAATTAATGCATCCTCTTTTTCTTTTTTATTAAGAATATCGGTTTTGTTTATAATAATGGTTGTAGGTACTCTATAAGCTTCATTTGACACGAGAAATCTATCTATAAAAGAAAGCAGGGTTACAGGCTTGGAAACATTTACTATTAAATAACTGCTATCTACATTTGCAGCAATGATGTGAATACTTTTTGAAAGTTTAGCCGAACGTCTGACAACATAATTTTTTCTTTCCATTACATTTATAACAGATCCTGTTTTTGTTTTTTCATCATAAACAATTTCTACATTATCTCCAACAGCTACAGGATTTGTAGAAGTGATATTTTCCTGCCGCAACTTTCCTTGCAAAATACAATTTATATCACCATATTCATACGTACGAATTAAAGAATGATAGCCTCTTGTTTCTATAACTTTTCCTGTCATATTTTTTTTATTTGTCAGAATTTTAGTTTCTCTATATCACGTCTGTCTTTTTTACTTGGACGTCCTGTACCTCTATCTCGTTTTTCAAAAACAGACATACGGGCAATTTTTTGTTTTTCATAGTCTTCCTGTGGAGTTAAGTCTTCAATAAATTCCGACACAAGTTTTGCTGCAACTCTTCCATTAAGTAAATTCTTAACTTTTATAATTTTGTGCGTTAGAACATTATCATTTGCAAGTTTTATGGTATAAATATCTCCAATTTTGACTTCTTTTGATGCTTTCACTGATAAATCTCCACATTTTATCTTACCCAAACGACAAGCATCAGCAGCCAGCGTACGAGTTTTATATAATCTTACTGCCCAAAGAAATTTATCAATACGTATATTTTCCATATTATAATTCAATAATCAAGTAATTTAACCTTATCTTTTAAGATTAACAAAAGTAAAAAAAATCTTATTTTTCTATTGAAAACAAAAGAAAATAAAGATATATCAAAAAAAAAAGCGTACATTTGCAGCTCATTATAACTAAAAAATAAGATGAAACAGATAATCTATTATATAATAGCTATTTTGTTATTAACAGTTAGTTGCAAAAAAAATGATAGAAACGATATTGATGCTTCAATAATTGAAAATACTGCTAAAATAAAATTTGAACGCGATGCTATAGATTTCAAAAATCTAAACAATGGAGAGGTTGTAACAGGGAGTTTTAAGTTCAAAAATGTTGGAAAATACGATTTATTGATAAGTGAAGTTACTACATCTTGTGGATGCACGGTAGCAGATTATCCGAAAGATCCTGTAAAATCCGGAGAAGAAGGTCTTATAACTATAACTTATGATTCAAAAGGATATTCCGGCAAACGAATAAGTAAAGAAATAACGGTGGTTACAAATACAGAACCATCAATAACCAAATTGCATATATATGCAGATGTACATTGAAAAAACAAATTTTAACAACATAAAATACAAAGCAAAATGAGTTTAACAAATTTATTATTAATGGCTGGCGGAAATAGTCAGCAAGGCGGCGGCGGTATGAATGGCATCATTATGATAGTCGCTATTATTGTGATTTTCTATTTCTTTATGATTCGCCCACAACGTAAGCGTCAAAAAGAAGAAAAACTATTTAGAGAAAATCTTCAAAAAGGACAAAAAATAATAACTATCGGAGGATTACATGGTAAAATATGTGATGTAAAGGAAAATACAGTTATTATTGAAATAGCAAATGAGGTTAGAGTTGAAGTTGAAAAGGCTTCCATAACTATTAACATTGCTGCAAAGGTTGAAGATAAGAAATAAAGTTTCTCAAATTAAAATGAAAAAAAAGGCTTACTTGTAGTTGCAAGTAAGCCTTTTTAAGTTATGATAAACAAAATTATACAGTATCTTTTATCAATGTAAGGAATTTTTTATAAGCATTATCCCAAGTAAAAGACTGAATAAAGTTATGTGCAGTTTCAGCAAGCCGAATTCGTAATGCGTCATCTTCAATTAACTTACAAATATTCATAGCTAAAAGGTCGGGACGATGAACAGGACTTAACAATGCTGTCTTATTTTGTTTGCAAACCACAGTAAAACCTCCAATATCCGTTACAGCTAATGCTAAACCGCACATCATTGCTTCAGGAGGTGTTAAGCTGAAACCTTCTCCGTGAGAAGCTGAAATGAAAATTGCAGCCTCATTATAAATGCGAACCAATGTTGTTTTGGAGGGAGTTTGATAATAGTCATACCAATCCGGCAAAGTTTTAGGGCGGCGTGGAAAACCAAATATATTTACATGAAGTTCAGGATACTTTTCTTTCACAATATTCAATGCCTTGAAAGCATCTTCACAACCTTTCCATTCAAGAATATGATAAAGCATTGTAATCCTGTATCTATCTTTTTGAGCAGGAGGTATTGTTTGTGTAAAGAAATTAAAATCAAAACCATTATGAATTAAAGTGCATTGCTCATTTTCAGACTTTACCAAATATTCAAGCCATTCTGCAATAACTATTTTTCTTAATGGTAAATGATATGAATGTTTAACTCTTGTTTCACTGAAAAACCATGCTTCAAAATGTTGAATAAGATAAAATTTATTTTGGATAGGAACATTTTTATAACGGGCAAGATATTCCGAAGTTTCAACTGCTGTACAAATAAATATTTCTGATTTTGGAACAAACTTTTCTGATAAACTCCATACAACTTTTTCTTTTACATTCTCATTAAGAGTAAACCATTTTTCACATTTGTAATTCCTTGTCAAAATATAATAAACATATCGCAAAAGACTGCGAATTTTAATTCCTAACGACCGCTCTTTAAACAATAATGATGCAGGATAAATAACCGATACATCATAATTGTCTTCCACAAGTCTGTTTGCATACTCATATACAACTTTGAACCCTCCAACTGGTCTTTTACCTGCATAAGGCATTAAAAATGATAGTTTCATACACTAATAATTTTATTATCCGTTTTTTACAACTTCAGATAATTGTAGTTTATCATCTTTTTCTTCTGCAAAAAGGAACAAAACAAAAACAGGAATAACCTCAACTAAAACTTTAATATTGAGTATCAAAAACAAAATAAAACACAAAATAAAAAACATCTGATGTTTGCGTTTAGTTCTAATATTGGATTGCCAAATTATTATAAACTGATAAATAACATAGGAGATACAACCAAAAATACCAAAATACCAAATTAACCTGTAATAGCCAATATCTGTATTTTTGTAATAGGCATATTTTTTTAATGGATTTTCCCAGTAACCATCTCCTATTGCGTATGTTTTTAGACCTTTGGGATAAGTTGTTTCCAGCATTCCCAACAGGTCATCAGTGGATTCCGTCTTCATCTCACCTTCTTCTTGTAAAGAAAATAACATTTCAAAACCGTATTCAAAATATGTACTGAAAGCTATTTTTATAGATGGTGGCAATGCAACTAAATAGATAAAAAGTACTAATGCAGTCCCAATAATTATCTGTTTAACATACCGCATTATTTTTTTGATATTAAAAATCAGCAAATAAATAATACTTGCCACTGTGCCAATAACTGTCGTTCTGGATATCATAGAACCAATAACAGTAATAAAAATGAAAATAAAAATGTATAATAATAATAATTTACTTTTTTGTTTTGTCTTTAGTTTTTCTGTAATCATTAGTAAGGCAAAAGCATTTATTATTCCAAGTGCAACATATTGCCCTCCTACTCCTAATAATCTGACTTCTTTTACTTTTTCCAATGTGTCACCATATTCTGATTTAGTTAACACTTCTAACATAAAATGCTCAAACCCCGGAAAAATCTTCATCATAGCAGCCAGCAAACACTGTAAAGTAGCGGCAGCAATGATATAGTTTGTTATAATATCAAAATCTATCCTTTTATGATTATATTTTATCAACCACGCCACTGTAATACCGGCAAGTATCGTAAGAGGAATAGAATAAAGTAATTTAAAGAAAAACAATTCGTACGTCCCATTTACTACATTTGTAATTGCAGCAAAAAATTCTATTACAAGTAATATTTTAATGATACTAACAATGCCCGCATTTAATACAGTTGTTCTGTTTCTAACTACTGTAAGAAAAAATATACTTATAATTCCGTAAAGAGTCCTAAATGAAAAAACAGGTAGAAATCTAAAAATAACCGGATATATCAGGCAAAAAGTAAAAAATAATGTAAATAATTGCTTATGAATAGTTACTTTCATATTGTATTAGTGAGGTTATTGTATCACGTTTTTATTTTTTATCTAAATAAACATAATAAATAATTGTAAAATTTAATGAGATTGACGCAGCCATATTTTGCCATTATCAAACGAATTTTAGCAAATATGTTCAATTTTTCATAATTCAATATGCTTTTATTTGCTTGTGGAAACATATTGCAGTATTGTTTTATAGTTTTTCTGCTAACAAGACGAGCAAGAATAGAGTTTTTTATCCATAATTGCAAATAATCTATTTCTTTGTCAAGCATTTTTGAAATATCATTTGCAATTAAAAACTCCGTTAAACTATTAACATTCTTTATTACTTCTTCATAATGTGTAGTTATATTATTATAATTAGTGTATGAAGAAGTATTTTGTGTATTGTAATAGTATAATCCTTGAGGACAATACGCTACTTTATGGGCAAAGAAAAATAATTTTATTGTGATTAAATCTTCTCCCAAATTATTGCCTTCCAATTCTTTTATATCATTTTCTATATAAAGCGAGCGTCTGAAAATCTTATTCCATATATTCCATTTCATTGTATAAGACAACATTAATTTAATACATTGCTCTCTGTCCTCAACAAAACTCTCTGCTTTTAATATATTGTTATTACCATCACTTTCATAAATATCACACCAAACAATATCTGCATTTTTTTCTATTGCCGTATTATACATTTTTTCGCAGAAAGTAACATCAACACAATCATCACTGTCGCAATGAAAAATATATTCGCCACTTGCAATTTCCAATCCAGTATTACGACCTGCGGCAAGTCCTCTATTTTTCTCATGATTTATTATTTTGATATGTGATTTGCGTTCGGGATAACGTTCTATAACTGCATTTAATATATCTATACTTTTATCAGGCGTGCAGTCATTAACAAAAATGTATTCTACCTCCTTCAACGTCTGCCCGAACAGACTTTCAGCACAACGCTCAATGTATTTCTCTACATT
>JAISUE010000004.1 GCA_031272245.1 Bacteroidales bacterium | reverse complement strand
TATTTTTTAGTATACTTTTACACTAACATAAATTTCATTTTTCTATTTTCTACATTGTCTATTTTAGCAATTTATTCTGTGAATATCTGCTCCTAATAATTGCAAACGCTTGTCTATATTTTGATAACCACGGTCTATCTGCTCAATGTTGTCTATTATACTTCTTCCTTCTGCAGATAAAGCTGCAAGCAAAAGAGCAACTCCCGCACGAATATCAGGCGAAGTCATACGAACACCGCGTAAAGGATAACGTCTTGCTGACCCTATCACGCATGCACGGTGAGGATCACATAAAATAATTTGTGCCCCCATATCAATAAGTTTATCTACAAAGAACAAACGGCTTTCAAACATCTTTTGATGTATAAGAACACTTCCCAAAGCTTGAGTAGCAACAACTAATACTATACTTATTAAATCAGGTGTAAAACCAGGCCATGGAGCATCAGCAACAGTCATAATTGAGCCATCTTTAAAACGTTCTACTTCATAAATATCTTGTTGTGGAATAAATAAATCATCGCCTTTACACTCCACTCTTATTCCAAGACGACGAAAAACATCAGGTATAATACCCAACTGTTCATAACAGACATCTTTTATTGTTAAAGAAGAAGCTGTGATAGCAGCCAAACCTATGAAACTTCCAACCTCAATCATATCCGGTAATAAACGATGAACGCAGCCGTTAAGAGATGAAACTCCTTCAATTGTCAAAAGATTAGAGCCAACTCCACTAATTTTTGCCCCCATTGAATTTAGCATTTTACATAATTGAGCAACATAAGGCTCACATGCTGCATTGAATATTGTCGTAAAACCTTCAGCCATAACAGAAGCCATAATTAGATTAGCTGTTCCAGTTACCGACGCCTCATCAAGCAAAAGATAGTTTCCTTTCAGATTTCCCTCTATTAAGAAGAAATTATTTGTAGAATTATATGTTAATTTTGCTCCAAGTTTTTCAAACCCGTCAAAATGAGTATCAACTCGCCTGCGTCCTATTTTATCTCCACCAACAGATCCTACAACTGCTCGGCGAAAACGGGCAAGAAATGCACCCGCAAGCATAATAGAACCACGTAATTGTGAACAAAGCTGTGCATATTCTGTTGTATAAATTTTATCTATTTCTATTTCGTCGGATTTGAAAGTAAATGTATCCTCGTTTTCTTTTCTTATTTTCACCCCTATAAACTGCAATATGTCTATAAGTTTATTAACATCTCTTATATTCGGAACGTTACTTACAGTTACTTCCTTGTCAGTAAGTATCACAGCACATAATACCTGCAAAGCTTCATTTTTTGCACCTTGAGGCACAATAGAACCTGACAAAGTTTTACCACCGTAGATTTCAAAGGAATCCATTATCTGTTATTAGTGTTTTTTCTGTTGTTGATACTTTTATTGTTTTTATTTCTCTGTTTATTGTTAAGGTTGTTGTTTTTGCCATTCTTTTTCTTTTTGTTCTGTGTAGCAAGAATAGCACCTGTACTTTTAAGTTTGAAATCGTCTCTTAATTTTAATTGACCTTTGGACAAATGTTCAAAATGTCGTAAAATAGTTTCATCATCGCACGAAGACACATTCCAAAGCAAATACGCTCGTTTTAACTGTTGAGCAATCATACCTATCAATGTATCCTTTTCTTCTCCTTCAGCCATTGAAATAACCCGTTCTATCATTTGTTCTATTATATTGCCATAAGGACGAAATTTTATCGTATTACTTTTATAACCAAGTGTTTTTGGCTTAAAATTATTATTCCCTTTTTGAGGCAAATCAAAAGGAGATACAACATCAAGCTTATAATCACTCATAATATAAAGATGATGCCAAAGTTTCCTACGATAGTCCAATGTATCCTTTGCATTAGGATTTACTCTACTCATTGCTTCCACTATCAGATATGCAAACTGTGTTCTTTTCTCCTTGTTGTCCATTGTTAAGGCAAGATCAATCATATTTTGAACATTACGTCCATATTCGGGTATTACTAATGGTTTTCTTTGTGTATTGTACATTATGTTTTCTTTATTCTTTTTTTTCTTTACAAATTTGGATAAAATTCTGATTGCAAAGATAAAAATTTTTATTTATTTATAAGAATTTCTTAATTTTGCCTCCGTTAAACTTAATAAAGCACGCTGCATAAAAACTTAAATATAAAATTAAAAAACAAAAAGATATGCTAATTGCAACCATTCTTCATTTCACAATAGGGGGTATTATTGATATTTGCCTTGTTATTGCACTATTTATGCTCGTTTATAAGCTCACACGAGGTACGACCGCTCAAAGTATTTTCATAGGCGTTATAGCCATTTATATTCTCTGGGCTTTAGCTAAACATTTTAATTTGGAGTTACTTTCTAAAATTATGGAAGGATTCATTTCCGTAGGATTTATTGCAATGATTATAATCTTTCAACCGGAAATTCGCAAATTTCTTAATATGGTTGGCTCAAAAACCATTACAAACAGACGTTACAAATGGTTGTTTAGAAAAACATACAACAAAAAAGGGGAAGTCTTCAATTCGACAGCAATCGTTCAAGCGTGCGGACACATGAGCAACTCTATGTGCGGAGCCTTAATAATCATTTGCAGGTTTGACAAACTTGAGGCAATTATAACAAGCGGAGAAAGTTTAGACGCTCAAATAAATACCCAACTTATAGAAACAATATTCTTCAAAAACACTCCTTTGCACGACGGCGCAATGATTATTGACAACAACAAAATTAAAGCCGCACGTTGCATTTTACCTGTCAGCCACAGCAATGAAATCCCCGTATCATTGGGATTAAGACATCGCTCTGCCATTGGGATAACCGAAGATTCGGATGCCATTGCAATAATAGTCAGTGAACAAACCGGACTTATCTCAATAGCCGAAGCAGGTAAGATACAAACAAATGTAACCCTTACTTATTTACAGGAATACTTGGATAACACATTTAACAGCAAAGAATAAGTCAACCGACCTCCTACACGGAATGTGGAATGCAATAAACGGCAAACATAACCGCAAAAACAAACATCGAAATATACCGAAAATATGATTTATTCCTGAATAGAACTGCCAGCAACAAAATTATCAAAGCCAGCAAGGTCTTATTGTCGGTTACATCATTCCCAAAAGGAAAACCTGTCCAAAATACACCAAATGCATATTTCTGAATTATTGCCCCAAAGACAATTCCACCAAGAAACAATGTCCAGAGAGTAAGCGTGAGATAGCGGTAAACTTTGCCGTTTTTCGTAAAACAGACAATGAATCCGTACGCCGCAAAAAGCATTGACAAAAACATCAAAACTATATGAATCATAAGCCATAATGACGGCACAGGATCTTTATACCTGACAACCAAAGGTTCGTCCTTGAACAATGTTGTGTCGTTAATCGTAACATAATATTCTATCTTGTCCAAGGCATGTCGCGGAGGCAAATCCGCAAATAGCCAATTGCCGGTCTCTTCCCACAATGGAATACTGCGAAATATTTCATGGCTGTTATAAGATCGCCAATGCAAAAAACCATTCGCCAAATTAAAATCGGATGACGACCGTATTTCCAGGTAAAGATCCTCGGTCGAAACAGAGCGGGGAAACTTAAACACACAATCGCCTTTTTCCATTTTTAAGGTTGCTGTTGCAGGAACGGTCGGACCCGTTCTCCTTTGATAGACACTCGCCGCAAGCGTCAAAACGATTGCAAGCAACCAAAAGAATATTCTTCGTTTCATATCATTACATTTTTACTTTGATTACAATTTCTTTCCCTTCTCTTATTAGCTTAACGTCAATTGTTTCTCCCTGTTCAACGTTTGAAAATGCCTCCATATATTCGTACAAATCCCCTACCTTTTTGTTATTTATCTCAATAATAATGTCTCCCTGTTTTATTCCTGCCCTGTCCGCCGCACGATTTTTTGATACGACATCCACCTTTACCCCATTCGCCGTGCCGCTATGGTCAGGCATGATACCCAGTGAGACTTTCATCCGAGAGGGATTTGTATTCTGCGGGTCAATACTCCTTTGAAACGTGAGGCGATTCTCTCTCAGAAGTACATTTTCTATCAATGCAAAAGAGAAATCGGCTATCGTGTCCATGCCTGAGTAATTTATATATTGCGGTTTATCGGACGGAGTATGATATGTCGTGTCCGCATCCGTATGTATGAAAAAAACGGGTATGTTTGACGCATAAAACGATGAATGATCCGAAGCCCCAATGCCCGATGACGATAATTTTACATTTAAATTATATTCCTTTGCAACATTTCTCACAATCGCCTCCGATTCAAGCGATGTCCCGATGCCGCCTGCGTTAATTGTATTGTTCCGAAACTTTCCCACCATGTCAAAATTAAACATCGCCACCACATTATCTTTATTCACGGGCATATTTTCAACAAAAAACTTTGAGCCGTTAAGTCCCTCTTCTTCCGCCGCAAAAGCGACAAAAATCAAACTTCTGCCGTAATTCCCTTTGCTCAATCTGCCCGCCATTTCCAACATCATTGCAACTCCCGACGCATTATCGTCCGCACCATAATGAATGTTCGTACTGTCATTTCGCATACTGTACGTGTTATTTTTGCCCAAATGATCAAAATGCGCCCCAATGACAACGTACTCATCCTTCAACTTGTGGTCATTTCCACGTATAATACCGTAAATATTAGCGGTTTGCAACTCAATTTTCTCTTCCGCCAATCTCGGTTTGAAAGAAAATGTGAAGTTTTGTGTTATCGGCACAATTTTATTATTAAGAAACGTCTCAACGATATATTTGCGAGCGAGCGAATCGCCTTTTGACATTGGAAACCGACCTTCCAACTCGTCCGATGCAAGGAAATAAACGCTCTCTTTCATTGTTTGAGAAAAAATATTGAGAGTCAGCAGGATTGCAGATAAAAATAAAATGACTTTTTTCATATTTCGTACGGGCTTGGTTATTTTTCTGCGGGCAAAAATATGTAATTTATATTAAATACACAAATTTTTGGGGGCGAAATCTTCTCGTAAATTGCAGGAGACTTTCGGCGTGGGGCGAAACCTTCTCGCAAATTGCAGGAGACTTTCGGCGTGGGGCGAAACCTTCTCGTAAATTGCAGGAGACTTTCGGCGTGGGGCGAAAGTCTGAATCCGCCGGTTTCTTTAAATCGCCCGCGGGCGAATAACTTTCGGTAAGTTGCAGGAGATGTCCGCCCATGCCCCATCCCCTGCCCGACAGTTACTTTTCAGGAAAAAATTGAGGCATTTATTTAAGTCTGCAAGTTTTCTTACCTTTGCAAACTGTAAAAAATAAAAAATAAAACAAATGAGCGAGATTTCTTCTAAATATAATCCTCAAAGCATAGAGAAAAAGTGGTATAACTTCTGGTTAGACAATAAATGCTTTCACTCCGAACCTGACGCCCGCGAACCATATACAGTCGTTATTCCGCCGCCAAATGTGACCGGGGTCCTTCACATGGGTCACATGCTAAACAATACAATTCAGGATGTTTTAGTTCGGAGAGCAAGGATGATTGGCAAAAATGCCTGCTGGGTTCCGGGAACCGACCATGCATCCATCGCTACGGAAGCAAAAGTTGTAGCCAAATTGAAGGAGACAGGAATAAGTAAAAAAGATTTAACGAGAGAGGAGTTCCTTTCTCACGCATGGCAATGGAAAGAGAAGCACGGGGGTATAATTTTAGAGCAATTAAAAAAGTTGGGAGCGTCCTGCGATTGGGATAGAACCCGTTTCACGATGGAAAAAGCCTTATATGAGTCCGTGATAGAAGTTTTCGTTGATTTATATAACAAAGGGCTTATCTATCGAGGCGTTCGGATGGTGAATTGGGACCCAAAAGCTCAGACTGCCCTCTCCGACGAGGAGGTAATATTTAAGGAGCAGAAATCTCACCTTTATGTCCTGAAATATATGATAGACGGCACAGACGGTGAATATATCGAAGTTGCAACTACGCGTCCCGAAACCATCATGGGAGATACGGCTGTTTGCGTAAATCCGAATGACAAACGCTACACACATTTAAGAGGCAGACGGGTTATAGTTCCTGTTGTCAATCGGGTTGTTGATATTATTTTTGATGAATACGTTGATATGGATTTCGGCACCGGAGCGTTGAAAATCACTCCTGCACATGACATCAACGATTATAATCTCGGCATAAAACACAAATTGGACAGCATCAATATTTTTAATGATGACGCAACACTGAATGAAAACGGTTTGCAATATCGGGGTTTAGACCGATTTGAATGTCGGAAACAGATAGTAAAAGATCTGGAGGCGGCGGGCTTAATATCTAAAATTGAAGATTATGTCAATAAAATCGGATGTTCTGAGCGTACGGATGCTGTCATCGAACCGAAACTTTCGTTACAATGGTTTTTGAAAATGGAAGATTTATCAAAACCGGCGTTAGAAGTTGTGATGAATGACCAAATAAAATTTTATCCGTCCAAATTCAAGAATATGTACAGACATTGGATGGAAAACGTAAAGGACTGGTGCATCTCAAGGCAATTATGGTGGGGGCAACAAATACCTGCCTATTACCTGTCCAACCGAGAGTTTGTGGTCGCAAAGACAAAAGAAGAGGCATTTGAAATTGCGAAAGAAAAATATCCTGATATTGTTAAGACCATTGATGATTTGACTCAAGACGAAGATGTTTTGGATACATGGTTTTCCTCTTGGCTCTGGCCTGTCAGTGTCTTTGACGGCATACGTTATCCCCGTAACCGGGAAATAGAGTATTATTATCCGACAAACGATTTGATTACTGCGCCTGAAATCATATTTTTCTGGGTTGCAAGAATGATAATTGCGGGATTGGAATACAGGAAACAAATTCCTTTTCGTGCCGTTTATTTTACGGGTATAGTGAGAGACAAACTTGGCAGAAAAATGTCTAAATCGTTAGGCAACAGTCCCGATCCGGTAAAATTAATAGAGCAATATGGAGCAGACGGTGTCCGAATGGGTATGCTCATGGCTTCTCCTGCCGGAAATGACCTTCCTTTTGACGAAAGTTATTGTGAACAGGGGAGAAATTTTGCCAATAAAATATGGAACGCTATGCGGTTAATAAAAGGATGGACAATTACAGACGCCGCTCAATTACAAACTTCAGCCATTGCTGTTAAATGGATAAATGAAAAATTTAATTCGGTTATAACAGAAGTTGATGATGATTTCTGCAAATATCGTTTATCTGAAGCCTTAATGAAAATATATAAATTTATATGGGATGATTTCTGTTCATGGTATTTGGAAATAATAAAACCTGAATATGGCAAGCCAATAGACCGAACCACATACATCTCAACACTAAATATTTTCTCTAATGTAATGCAGATACTGCATCCGTTTATGCCTTTCCTTACAGAAGAAGTTTGGCACTTGTTAGACGCAAGAAAAGACAATGAAACAATAATGCTCTCCCAAATGCCAAAAGCCAAAGACTACTCTCAAACATTGTTAGATGATTTCACCTTGATGCAGGATATTATTATTGCTGTTCGTTCAATTCGCAATGAGAAAAACATAAGTCCAAAAGTAACTTTACCTTTATTTATTAAGGGAGAAAAAGCAAATGATTTTGTTGATAAATATGGCGATATAATACTGAAGCTCGCAAATGTAAACAAGCCTGCAGCAACTTCCAAAACAATAGATGAAGCTGCAACTAAACTTATTGGACATTTTGAATTGTTTATATTGCTTGGCGACAATATAAATAAGGAAGAAGAAAAAAAGAAAATAATGGAAGAGATAGCATATTTGGAAGGATTTATGGCAAGCGTATCAAAGAAATTGAATAATGAAAATTTCATATCTAAAGCTCCGCAATCCGTTGTTGAAGGAGAAAAGAAAAAATATGCTGATGCACAGGAAAAAATTAAATTGTTGAAAACTCAACTGTAAATATCTAATCTTTATCCTGCAAATAATCAAATTCTATTTTATCATAAAGCAATGAATCTATGTAATCTTTCGGTTTACAAAAGAAGGAATACGAATACAATTGTAAATCGTCCTGATTTATACTCACTTTCATAAACGTTTTAATACTGTTGAAGTTTGGAATATCTTTAAGAGCTAATGCTACAAAACAATGACTTGTGTTTTTATCAAAAGGAATGTTATGTAATATTTTAGTATATATAATGTTTTCGTTTTCATCAAAGAATGAAATGTTTATATTTTGTACATTGTAAGTAATATCCATATCATTGCAATAATAAATCTTTACACTGTCTTCGCTTGAATATGTATCTATAGAAAGAATTACAGGTTCAAAAGCACGTTTTATAGTATAATAAACCGGCTTTGGTGTACCATTTCCATCAATACATGCCCACGAAAAAGCAGGAGCAGGTTCATTAAATTGCCACGAAAGACTACCCATACAATAAGGTTTTGCCCTGCGGTGTGCTTCTATTGCAATACGATAAGCTCGGCATACTATTCTGTGAGCCTTAAAAAAATAATCACTGTTACCTTCATAACCTCCATACAAATCTGAAATCATTTTATCTATTTTATCAAATCCTTGTGGTTGATTTTGAAAACGTGCATACATTTCCTTAATAGAAGTAAATCGCATTTGATATTGACCTTTGAAAACAGAAGATAACACAAATGGAGACTGAAATCCATATTCTGACATAAAACGACCTATCTTCCGAGTATAAGTTTCAAAACAACTGTCTCCGTGATATACTCCCCAATAATGACAATCGCCATGAGTTAAACTTTCTTTTCTACCCCATCCATGCAAAGGTGAAGTATGTATATAAGGAATATCCGGGCATACTTTTTCCACAACACTTGGCAAGGCTTCCATGAAAAGTTTTTTGTAATTCTCCTTCATTAAAACTGAATCTTTCACCTGTCGTTTCCAACCCCAATTAAAAATTCCTTCCCAATTTTCATTATTTCCGCAAAGTAAAGCAAGACTTGGATGCCGTTTCATTCTATTAAGATTTATTTCAGCTTCATTTTTTACTTCATCTATAAACTTACTATCTGACGGATACAATGCACAGGCAAAAGGAAAATCCTGCCATACAAGTATTCCATTTCTATCACACCATGTAAGAAACACTTCATCAACATAACGACCTCCTCCCCAAATACGTAACATATTCATATTCGCTTCTTTTACTTTCATAAGTAAAAGTGTATCCGTTTCAGGTAATTGTATCCAATTACTGCCTCTTGCAAACATTGGTTTTCCATTAACTTCAAAGTAAAAAGATTGTCCTGCAGAATCCTGTTCCTGAATTAAACGAATGGTACGAATGCCAAACTGTATATCTTTCCCATCAACTTTCATATTATACAGATAAGGCTTTCCAAGACCATTTGGATACCACAGTTCAGGATGTGCTACTTGAAAATGATGCTTTTTATCTTTGGTATGCAGAGTTAGAAAAGCCGTATCATATTTTATCGTATCCGTAGTAACATAATAAGAAAACGGCAAATTATTATCTTCATTTGAAGTTACAATCCGTAATCCTGAAATTTCAGGATTCAAATTCGCTTTTGCAAAATCCCAACCAAAATTATATTGAGCCATTCTATACAAAACTCGCGGTTCGTTTGGCAAAAGGTTATAGCGGGCTACATAATCATTTGTATCCGTAAAAAGACTGTCAAACAAAATGTTTATTTTATTTTCACCTTTATGCAAATATGATTTTATATTTATTGAATAAGGAATGAATTCATTTGTTGTCCGCATTACATGTTTTTCATTCACAAAAATATTTGCAAGTCCCTTTATTCTGTCTATTGTCAAAAAAACATTCTTATTTGCAAGCATAGACCTGTCGGCAACAAAAGTTGTATCAAACTTTACATTTTGAGCCAGAGACACTCCATATATAATAATAACAACAAAGAAAGATAGATATTTTTTCATACAAAATAAATATTAAAATTAGAAGTTGCAAATATAGATTTTTTTGAATAAGTAAAAAGAAAAAAAATTATCTGAAAAAAATGCTGTTTTTCATTTCAAAAATAAAGATTTTGATATACAAATTCAAAATTTTAATCTTAAAATTCAAGTTTTTAATCTATAAAGGAAAAACCACAGCATGAGAACATTTACTTTGCTTCTGCTGTTTGCGTGAAATTTTTATCTTTTTTATTTCACCATTTTTATTTACCACTATTTTTTCAGGCAACATCTCATTTTCTTCAAGCAAATAAATAGCATAAATTTGTCCATTTTTCTTTGATTGCGTATAACAAATATTACCTTCTTTGTATGGAAACACAGGTTTTGTAGCATAAATAGCCTGTCCATTTAACGATAACCATTCTCCTATTGCTTCCATTCTTTGAATAGCTTGCGGAGGTAACTCTCCTTGAGCATCAGGACCAACATTCAACAGAAGATTTCCACCTTTTGCAACAATATCTATTAAAAGATGTATCAAAGTATTAACCGATTTATAATTGTCATCAGGCACATACGACCAGCTTTCACCCATTGTCATACAAGTTTCCCACGGATACAAAAGCACAGAATCAGGCACTTTTTTTTCAGGTGTATGATAGTTTTCATACTTTCCCCCAACACTCCTATCCACTATAATAAGTTCTGGATTAGTTTCTCTTGCCATTATGGCTATACGACTCATATTTATATCCTGTATTCTTTTATAACATCCAAGCCATTCAGCAGTTTCTTCATTCAAACTCCACACAGGACGTATCCAACCTCCATCCAGCCAAAGTATATCAGGGTCATATTGAGTAGTTAGTTCCTTTATCTGTTCATAAGTAAAATTACAAAACCGTTCCCATTTATCCGGAAAATCTTCTATGTTGTAATTAACATTGCGGTCTGGAGTAGCCCAAAGAGGCGACCAGTAATCTTCATTATGCCAATCAGGTTTGGAAAAATATAATCCAGTCCAAAAATTCTTTTTACGAAAACTCTTTACAAGCTCACCTGTTATATCGGCTTTTTCATTAACAGAATATGGACATTGTTTATTAACAATGCTGAAATCTGTCTGTTTAGTATTAAACATACAGAAACCATCGTGATGTTTGGTAGTAAAAACAAAATATTTCATTCCTGCTTTCTCGGCAATCTCTGCCCATTTATCAGGATTAAAATTCTCAGGATTAAATGTTTTGTTCAAAGAAAAATACTCTTTCTTATAATCATCATAAGGTTTCCCATTACGAGAAATCCATGGTTCATTACATACACTCCAACTTTCAACTATTCCCCATTGCGAATACATTCCCCAATGAACCATAAAACCGAATTTCAAGTCCTGCCATTGTTCTATTTTATCTATTATACGCTCATCTGTTTCCGCACAAGCATCCGTTGGAAGCACCGATTGAGATAAAGCATTTACAACAAAAACAAAAATATTTGCTATTAAAAAAAACGTTCTTTTCATTTGAGTTTTTTTATTATTTCTATCTATACAATATGGAAAATTTTTATTTTACTGTACAAAAAGTAATTCTCTGTATTTTGGTAAAGACCATATTTCGTCATCAATTATACGTTCTAACTTATCTGTATTCAGCCGCATTTCCTGCATAATAGGCAAAACATCATCCTTATAAGCCTTTGCTCGTTCCGGAAAAGTTGGAATATCATGTGCTTTTTTACGTTCAATTATTAAATTGTGCATCAAATCTCTCAGATTCTTTATATATATGCCAATTTTTTTTATGGAATGAAGTTGAGGCATTGCCAATTCCTCATATTCTTCTTCGGTCAATATCTGTTTTAAGCCACAAACATTCTCAACTAATCTGTTTTGATATTTTATAGCTGCAGGTACAATATGATTTATCGCCAAGTCTCCCATCACTCTTGCTTCTATCTGAATTTTTTTAGCATATATCTCATTAAAAATTTCATATCTCGCTCGTAATTCTGCTTCGCTCATAACACCATATTCTTCAAATAGCCTTATAGTTTCAGGCTCAATGAAGGCTTTAAATCCTTCCGTTGCACTTTCCACAACTCGCAAACCTCTTTTTAAAGCCTCCTTTAACCATTCTTCACTGTACCCGTTGCCTTCAAAAAGAATAGATTTACTTTCTTCAATGAATTTTCTTAAAACGTGGAAAACAGCCTCATCTCTTTTTATTTTCTTTGAAGAGAATAAATCTTCAACTTCATTTTTAAATCTTACAAGTTGCTCTGCTACAGCAGTATTTAATACCGTCATTGGTAACGCACAATTAGATGACGAACCAACTGCACGAAATTCGAAACGATTGCCTGTAAAAGCAAAAGGCGAGGTGCGGTTTCTATCAGTGTTATCCAATAAAATTTCAGGTATTTTTCCAACAACGTCAAGTTTTAATTCTGTTTTTTCGTCTGGACTCATTTTTTTATCACTAACCCTTTCAACTATAGATTGTAGAGTTTCGGCTAACTTTCTACCTGTAAAAATGGACATTATCGCAGGCGGTGCTTCACTTGCGCCAAGCCTCAAACTGTTACTTAAAGACATCACGCTGCTCATCAAAAGATAATGATGTTCAAAAACTGCCCTGATTGTAGTAACAAAAAAAGTAAGAAACTGCAAATTACTTCGAGGAGTTTTGCCCGGAGAAAGCAGATTTGTGCCATTATCCGTTATCATTGACCAGTTGCAGTGCTTTCCTGAACCATTTACTCCTGCGAAAGGTTTTTCATGAAAAAGTATTTTTAGATTATATTTTTCAGCAACTCTCTTCATAAGAGTCATCAAAAGAAGATTATGGTCTATTGCGAGATTTGCTTCTTCATAAAGTGGTGCACATTCAAACTGATTTGGTGCAACCTCATTATGTCTTGTTTTTAACAAAATTCCCAAGCGATAAGCTTCCTGTTCAAATTCTTTCATAAACGACATCGTCCGCTGTGGAATTGCTCCAAAATAATGGTCTTCCAATTGCTGGTCTTTTGCGGCAATATGCCCTATAAGCGTTCTGCCGGTTAATTGTAAATCGGGGCGAGCCTTAAACAATGCACTGTCAACCGCAAAATATTCCTGTTCCAATCCTAAACAACTATTAACCCTTTTGGTATCTTTATCAAAAAATTGAGCAACTTGAGTTGCCGCACGGTCTAAAACCTGCAACGACCGCAACAAAGGTGTTTTCTGGTCGAGTGCCTCACCGTTATAAGAAACAAAAATTGTTGGAATGCAAAGCGTTTGGTCAAAAACAAAGGCAGCAGACGATGGATCCCATGCCGTATAACCTCGTGCTTCAAAAGTGTTTCTTAATCCTCCATTTGGAAAACTTGACGCATCTGGCTCTTGTTGCACCAAAGCATCACCATTAAAATTTTCAAAAACAGAACCGTCTTTTGCTCTATCAAGAAAACTTTCATGTTTTTCCGCTGTAGCATCGGTATAAGGGTGAAACCAATGCGTATAATGCGTTGCACCTCTTTGCATTGCCCATGTTTTCATACCTGAAGCAATTTGGTCTGCAACCTTTCGCTCTATCTTTTTTCCCTCGTCAATAGCTGCGATTACAACATTATAAGCTTCAGGTGATAAATAATGCCTCATAGCCTTGCGGTCAAAAACATTAATAGCAAATTCTTCTGCTAACGAAGTTTGCTCCTTAAACATCGGTTTAAATTCTCTTACCCCTATTTCTTGCAGGGCTTGTTTTCTAAAATTACTCATTTTTTTATCTTATGTATTAAATTTTTTATCATCAAATGGCAAAAATAACAATTTTTACTATAATAAATAAAAAAGGTTACTAATTAAAGTAACCCCTTTTTATTTTAATTCAAATTTTATCCTCTTAAAGCTCAATTCTCTCTATCCTGTCCCCCCTTACTTTTATTTTTCATGTTTGCTACACTTAATTCACAATTTATACTTTATATCATAGTCCAAATTCAGCTTATAAAGTATAATATAGAAGAACATATCACACATTCCTACCAAAATTACATCCAAATAAATAAATTTTTCATTATCAATTTATTTATAACTTATTATCAGTTAATTATATTTTTAATTTTGCTTAAAATAATTATCTGTGTTCCAATTTTGATAAGAAATAAAGTGCAAATAATAATAAATAGGTTATCAGTTATAATAAGTTAAATACATATTTTTAAAACAACACATTATTGATAAGTTGTTCTATTATTTTTTCTGGTGTAAAACCTTCCGCCTGTGCAGTATAATTTAATACTATTCTGTGTCGTAAAACAGAAACAGCTACTGCTTTCACATCTTCTATGTCCGGAGAATATTTGCCATTTAAAGCTGCATTACATTTTGCTCCAAGTACAAGATATTGTGAAGCACGTGGTCCTGCTCCCCATGAAAGATATTTATTAGCAATGTCATTTTTTGGATTATTTAATCGTGTGCTTTCAACCAAACGAACTATGTAGTTATAAACATTATCTACAACAGGCATTTTACGTATTATCTGTTGAAAAATAATTATTTGTTCTACAGATAACACCTTTTCTACTTGATTTTTATTACTGCCTGTTGTTGCTTTAAGTATGTTTATTTCCTCATCAAATGAAGGATAATCCAACCAAAGCATAAACATAAAACGATCTAATTGTGCTTCAGGTAAAGGATATGTTCCTTCCTGTTCAATCGGATTTTGCGTTGCAAGCACAAAAAATGGTTCCTCCAACAAATGCTTTGTGCCAGATATAGTTACATTATGTTCTTGCATAGCTTCTAAAAGTGCCGCTTGTGTTTTGGGTGGAGTACGATTTATTTCGTCAGCAAGCACAATATTAGCAAAGACAGCACCTTTTATAAATTTAAATTCTCTTTCCTTATCAAGTATTTCATTACCAATAATGTCAGAAGGCATAAGATCCGGTGTAAACTGAATGCGACTGTAAGTCAATCCCAAAGTTTGTGCAATAGTGTTCACTAATAATGTTTTTGCTAAACCGGGTACGCCAACTAAAAGACAATGTCCATTGGCAAAAATCGATATGAGTATTTGATTGATAATTGTCTCTTGCCCTATTATAATTTTTGATATTTCTTTTTTAAGTTGCTGACTTTTACTTACTAAAAAGTCCATTGCCTCAACATCTGATGAAAATTGCGATTGTTCTGTGTTCATAAATTTAGTTTTAATCTTTTGAGTCAAATTTGTTTTTTGTCCAATTTATTTTGAAATTACAGTTGATATAATCGTTATCAAGACGAACATACGTTTTTCCTACATGTTTTTCTGCCCATTTAACAAGATCTTCTGTACGTTTTGCTTCGCTTGCAAGGTTATAAATTTTATCATAATCATCATGAAGATTTACCTTATGAGCCTCCGTTTTATGCCTTACCTTAATCAATCTATAAGCATTTCCACTTTCTGCTTCAAACAAAACAGGTTGTGTTATGTTTCCCTGTTTCATTGACAAAAAATCAACCTTATTAACGTTCTTCATTATTTCATTTATATTTTCCTTAGAAAATTTTGCACTACCGTTATAAGAATTTATAATCAACCCCTCATTTATTTTGCTTTCGTCATCAGAAAATGTACCTATTGCCTCTTCAAACGATATTTTTCCACTCTCTATTAACGCTCTTACACTATCTAATTCTGTCTTTGCTTTTGCTAATGCTATATCGGAAGGTTTAGCCTGTATAAGAATATGACGACAATTTACCTGATTGCCTCTGCGTTCTATCAACTGTATGATATGAAAACCATACTTTGTTTCTATCACAGGAGAAATATCACCCGGTTTTTCCAATGCAAAAGCAGCCGTTTCAAACTCTTCAAGCATTTGTCCTCTTGAAAAGAAACCAAGTTCTCCACCCTTTTTAGCAGTTCCCGGATCTTCCGAATAAAGTTTGGCGAGAGTAGCAAAAGCAGTACCTTTCAAAGCACGTTCTCTATAATCATTCAATCGTTGATATATTATTTCTTTATCTTCCTGACTTATAAGAGGAAGTTTAACTATTTGTGTAAATTCGTATTCTTCATTTATAACAGGCAAACTATCTTGCGGAATAGAATGGAAAAAATCTGTTACTTCTTTCGGAGTCAATTTATTATCTGTTGAAAGTTTTTCCACAACACTTTGAATCATCATGCGTTCTTTGTGCAATGGTAATTGTTGTTCTTTGATTTCACGAAAAGATTTTCCCATTGCTTTCTCACAATTTTCAATAGAACCATAATTCATTCGTACTATATTTTCAAAATTTTTCTCCACTTCTACATCAGTAAAAGTAATCGTAGTATCAATTTCTGCTTCATGTAAAAGAAGTTTATTTAACAACATTGTTTCTAAAAACTCACATTTTGAAGTATGTTTATTCTCTGATGGCAAATTATTTTGCATTTTAGATTGCAGATATGCTATTTCAAGGTCTGATTCTTTAACCATATTTTTTCCTACAACTGCAATAACTTTATCAATAACGTTGCTTTCTTGTTCCTGTGCATAGATTTGCGTTGCCGACAAAAAACAGCAAGACAACATACAGGACAATGTTTTTATATTTCTCATTTTATTTTTTTATTATTGTTTAAGGAACGCAAAAATATATAAATTATTATTTTGCTGTTTTGTAATTACAAGAGATTATTGTGAAGTTATTGTTCCCAAATATTTTGATTTTACTAATTTTTATCTTCGTTTTCGTATAAAAATTCTTTACTTTTCTCTTCTAAAATCAAGTTTTTTATTGCAATACAATAAATTACAAATAATAACTTATAAAATAAAATTTAAAATTGACAAATTAACAAACAAATATTTTGGCTAATACCATTATTTTTATTACCTTTGCAGCCGAAATCTTGATTAAATAATAAAAAAATATTTTATAATGAGAAGTAAAACAATGCCAATAAAGACATTTTTAGTAATAGTCTTTTGTGCAATAACAATACAAACAGTATATTCTGTACCTGCAATTCCAACATCTATAACAATAAAACAACCAAATGGAAAAACATTAACGATGTTTCTATGTGGTGATGAATATTTTCATTGGGGTAAAACTCTCGATTCTTATACATTAGTAACTAATAATGAAGGTTTTTGGTGTTATGCTATACTCAATGACGAAGGTTATTTGGTAGCATCTAATTATTTGGCAGCAAATAAAGAAGAAAGAACAAATGAAGAAAACAAATTTCTTTCAATGCTTCCACCTAATTTACGTTTCAGTGATGCACAGTTAAAAAAATCTAAAGCAAATAATTTTTATGTTGATAAAACAAAAGTGCTCAAATCATATCCTACACAGGGAACAGTTAAACTTTTGGTAATACTTGTTTCTTTTTCAGATTTACCTTTTACATATACAAATGCAGATTTTGTAAGTCTTGTTTCAGACAGTAATTATAATGGAACGGGAAGTGTAAAAGATTATTATCTTGAAAACTCTTATGGACAATTTACTATGGATATAGATGTGAAAGGTCCTGTTACCATTCCTCACCCAATGGCTTATTATGGATTAGATACCATCGTCAATGGATACAGGAGACAAGATTACCGTATGTATGATTTTCTTGCTGATGCTTTGAATGCAGCAGATGCAGCTTCAACAGATTTCACCGTTTATGACAATGATAATGATGGAGAAGTTGATGCTATTCATTTTATTTTTGCAGGGACACCTCAATCTTCAACCGGAAATACAAATGAAATATGGCCTCATCGCTATAATATAGATTATTATAATTCTTCTTATTATGGTAATCGTCCAAATATTTGGAAAGATGGCAAACGAATAACTAATTATTCGTGTTCTGCCGAAAAGCGAAATGCAACAACAATGGACGGTATAGGGACTATTTGTCACGAGTTTGGACATGTGTTAGGCTACCCAGATTTTTATGATACCGATGATACTATTAACGGAGACGCTGTTCATCCAAGCAGTTGGGATTTAATGGCATCCGGAAGTTACAATAATAATGGAGCAACTCCTGCCGGATTAAATGCATGGGAAAAATCTTATTGCGGATGGATTACTCCCATTTCACTTTCAATCGCAAATGACAGTTTAATTTTACCTGCTTTAACAGATGATACCATTGCTTATAAGATAACTTTATCTTCTAATGAGTTTTTTATGATAGAAAACAGGCAACAAAAAAGTTGGGATGCTTATCTTCCCGGCAAAGGAATGTTGATTTGGCATGGCGATAATCAAAAATTGAATGCGAGCGGTAATAGTGTTAATGCTAATGCTAATGACAGAGGATGGTTTATAGAACCTGCCAGCGGCAATTATAACCAAACAGTAGCAGCATCAGCAACTTTTCCAGGAACAACAGGAAATACTTTATATACAAATAATTCTAATCCTGCCGCAAAATTAAAAAATGGTACACTTATAAATAAACCAATAACAGAAATACACTATACAAATGATTCAACAATAGTTTTTGCATTTTTTGGAAGTCGTCCAGTCGTTCAAACTTTATCACAAGTTTATGACTCTTTACACGCAACAAGTGCATACGTTAAAGGAAATATAATTTACCAAGGTTCTCAAACAATAACACAATGTGGGTTCTATTGGAATACGGACGCAAATGAATTAAATGTAAATCCAAATATTGTTACAGGTACTTTATCTAACGATACTATTGGAGCAACACTTTCGGCTCTCACACCTTATACAACCATTTATTATAAAGCTTTTGTTATAACAATATCTAATGATACTGTAACGGGAAACGTAATGCAACTCACAACACCAACAGGACTTGGAACAGTTTCTACATCTATAGTAATTAATATAGGTTACAATACAGCAACTGCAGGTGGATATGTTAGCAGAGCGGGAGATGCTTCTATTATATCAAGAGGTATTGTTTATACTTCAAATGCAAATATAACTCCTGATATAAACAATTCTACTATTGTAACAGCACTAACAGCAGATACAGGAAGTTTTAATGTAAATCTAACAGGTTTAGCAGAAGGTTTGAGGTATTATGTACGTGCTTTTGTTACAACTTCTTTGGGAACAGCATACGGTTCTAAATTAAATTTCCGCACAAATTATCATCCTGTAAATAATAACACTATTTCCGGTAATCAAACTCTTTGTTCCGGTTCTACACCTTCTATAATTACAGGTTCAACACCAACAGACGGTTTAGGCAATTTCACATATTTTTGGGAACAAAAAGGCAGAACAGGAAATAACTGGATTGCAGCTACAGGAACAAATAATGAACAAAATTATCAACCTCCAGCATTAACTGACACTACTTTGTTTAGAAGAATAGTTATTTCCAATGGAACTATTCAAGACACAAGTAATTCTGTTTTAATGACAGTACTTACATCTGTAGGAGGTAAAATAAATAAATTAGTCGGTGATACTATCGGCATTGGAGAAAGTACTGATACATTAAGACTTTCTGGTTACAAAGGGACAGTTATTGATTGGGAACGTCAATTCAATACAGAAGGTTGGCAATCATTAAGTAACATTTCAACAAAATATATTGAAACATTAGAAGCAGAGGGAAACTATTCTTATAGAGTAAAAGTTCAAATAGAACAATGTGAAGCAGATTATTCTACAGAATTAAGTATTATTGCTTCATCGCTTTCTTTACCTGCAACAATAACTGCACATGATTTAAACATTTTTCCTAATCCTTCAAACGATATTATTACAATTACAACAAATCTAAAAGACAATGCTGATATTCTAATAACAAACTCTTTGGGACAAATTGTTTATGCATCATCTAATGAAAATTTACAAAATAAGAAAATATCATTAAAACATCTTGACAATGGAATTTATTTTATAACAATAAATACTAAAAACGAAACAGTAAAAAAACAAATCATAATTAACAAATAAACTAAATAAAAAATATGAATAAAGTCATTAACACAGAAAATGCTCCTAAAGCAATAGGACCATACAGTCAGGCAATTCTATCAGGCAATGGAATGTTATTTATTTCAGGGCAAATACCAGTAAATCCTAAAACGGGAAAAATAGTAGAAGGAAGTATTAGTGAACAAACTGAACAAGTTTTAAAAAATACTGAAGCCATACTGAAAGAAGCAGGTTATACTTTCAAAGACGTGGTTAAAACTACTTGTCTTCTTAACTCTATGGACGATTTTACTGCCATGAATACTATATATGCTAAATATTATAATGAGATGCTACCGGCACGAGCTGCTTATGCAGTGGAAAAATTACCTATGGGAGTATTAATAGAAATAGAAACTATAGCATACAAAGCAAACTAACGTTCTATTAAAAATAGATTATATAAATAAAGGCGTTTTATTATTATCAGTAAAACGCCTTTATTTATATTTATGTGATAAAAAAGTTTATCTCATCTCCCTTTCAATCTCTTCAACAGTCTTTGGTATTGGTTTGCCAAGAGTACGACAGCCTTCTTCGGTTACAAGTACATCGTCCTCTATACGAATACCGCCAAAGTCTTTATACTTTTCTACTTCCGTGTAGTTTATAAAGGCTTCGCATTTGTGTTCGGCTTTCCATTGATCTATCAAAGCAGGAATAAAATAACAACCCGGTTCATTTGTTATAACAAAACCTTTTTCCAATTCTCTTCCCAAACGCAAAGATGCCAAACCAAACTGTGCAGAACGTTTGTATTTTTTATCATAACCGACATAGTTTTCTCCATAATTCTCCATATCATGAACGTCCAAGCCCATCATGTGTCCAAGTCCGTGAGGCATAAACAAACCCATCGCTCCTTCTTTTACCGCTTCATTTATATCGCCTTTCATCAAGCCCATTGCCTTTAAGCCTTCTCCAATACGGGTTACAGCAGCAATGTGAACATCTTTGTAAGGGACGTGTGGCTTGATTAAAGTTGGAACGAGTAATTGAGCAGAAAGAACAGTTTCATAAACCGCTTTTTGTCTTGCATCAAAATGCCCTCCAACAGGAACAGACCGTGTAATATCACTGCAATAACCCTCAGGGTTTTCGCTGCCTGCATCAGAAACAACCATTCTGCCCTTTTTTAATTTCAAACTGTGGTCGTGTCCATGCAAAATCTCTCCGTGAGTTGTTAGAATTATCGGGAATGATACGGGACCTCCTCCAGCCAAAGCCAAACCCTCCATTGCTCCTGCTATTTCGTATTCAAACGTTCCTTCCCTTGCAGCCATTCTCATCATTGTTGTGTGCATGTTAAAGGCAGTATCAAGAGCATTTTCTATTTCAACAATCTCTTCTGCCGATTTCACTGAACGCTGTTTTATTATCGCCTGCATAAGTTCAACGGAAGAATAGGCTGTAACCCAATCCTTTTTTATATGAAGCAACTCCGAAATGTAGTTGATAGTTTTAATACGGTAAGGAGTTACATAGTGTATTTTACGTCTTTGGTCAATGGCGTTGTTGAGCATGAGAGCCAAATCAGCCAGAGAACCGGAATTTTTTACGCCTGCTTCTTCCGCTCTCTCTCTCATTGAAGGTACGGGACCTGTCCATATAATATCGTCCATTGATACATCTTCGCCAAATAACCATTCCTCTCCGCTTTCGCAATCAATAACTCCTGCCAAATCCTGCAGATTGTGAGCAAAAAAGTAACGGAATGTACTGTCCTGACGAAAAGAATAAGTATTATTTGGATAATTGAATGCAGCATCACTGTTGCCTGCAATGAGAATGATACCGTTAGCAACGTCTTTTGCTAATTGTTTTCTTCGCTGCTCATAAATTTCTTTTCTAAACATAAGTTTAATTTTAAATTATTATTTACTTTTTATCTTTTTTCAGTTTATCTGTATGACAAAATTACTATTTTAATTAAAAATGATATTATTTACATTTATTGAAAATCAAAACATTTTAATCCAAAGTCAAAACATTTTAATCCAAAATTAAAAACTTTTATTCTAAAATCAAAACATTTTTATTAGAAAATTAGCACTATTAATTTTATTAAAGTAAATATTTTACAATACATCTTTATATTTATCCATATCATGCTTCTTTATACCCCATTCAGCATTATTTATATCAGCATTATTTTCTATGAATGTATTTTGTGCATTAAGTATTTTCTGTTTATGAATTTTACGTCTTTTATGAAAATAATAAATTACAGATACAAGAGTTATAAAAGCTATAAGTGAAAAACTGATTAAAAGAAACATTTCTATTATGTATTGGCGATAAACAGAAGCATTAATACTTATGCCTCTATCTGTTATTATTTTAATAAATGGTAAAACTAATACAGATATTATTAAAGGACGATTGAACTTCACATACATACTTTCACGTCTTTCCTTTATGTTTTTGTATTTGCGGTTTGTCATAAAATAAATCAAATAAACTGATGCAGCTGTGAGAATAAAAATACCAAATTCATTTTCGTTAAATTTAGGAATCGAAAGATATGTATATAGAAACAAAATACCAATTAAAACAGGAAGCAAAATATAATAAAGAACTTTTTCTTTTACAGCACCGGTAAAAGGATTAAATACATATTTAATAAGTCTTACTGTAGAAGTAATACATAAAAAAGTAATTATCAATGCTACGATTACACATAGCAGAGTGCCAATTTTTGAAGGATAAGATAAACCCAAAAAATCAGTTATCAGATTGGAAGACCATAAATAAAAGATATGCCCGGAAATAAAATTACCCAAAAATCGCAATATGCCGTTTACAATATTCCAAAAACAAAAAACGCTCAATGAATAATTTAATTTATGAACCGCCGCTGTTAAAATTAATATATTAAAGAGAACAAAGATTGCTATCACTAACGGCGATGTACCAAAAACTGCAAAGATATTATCTTTGTCTTGCCAAACATCTGCCGAAGCAGAAGAAGTTACAGAATCAAAATCAATGTATCCCGTATGAAATACCGAAGGTATTTGCAGAGCAAAAGCAGGTATTAAAGTAAAAAGTTGATATATGTAAAAAACTATCAAGTACGACACAATAAAAATTGCTGCATTGTTTAACATAACTATTCTGTTATGTTTTTTACGTGTTTCTATTATCTCCATCTATACCAAAACATTTTATCCTTGATTTGTGTTTCCAAAACAACAATTATTTCATTTGCCATCATAATAAACACATCAAGATTATTAGACTTTAACCATTTTAATCCATCTTTTTCCTGTCGACAAGCTGCTGAAAAGTTTATAAGAAAATCGTCTTTTGATTGCAATACCCATTGCACTGCTTTTTTTTCATTATCTATTGCATTAGAAAGTACACCTAAAACTTCAAAGCCATTATCAAATAACCAATGTAACGCTTCTTCATCTCCTCTAACCGCATTAGACCATGCAGCTAACTCCGGATAGCCATTGTTTAAAAGAAACTTGAAAAATTTTGTTTCTCCGTGCAAAGATTTTACCAGTGCAAGCAAAATTTTAATGTCATAATGCGTGAGCGTTTTCATTATTATCTTATTTAATTGGTTCTATCTTAATTTTGCTCCAAGTTTTACCTCAAAACTCTTAAGCAATTTATTCATTATTGCTTCAATTTGTTTATCAGTTAAAGTTTTTTCGTTATCTTGCAAAATGAAACTTACAGCATATTGTTTTTTACCCTCTTCCAATTTATCACCATCATATACATCAAAGAGAAAAATATCCTTCAATAAGTGTTTTTCTGTTTGCATAGCCAAAGAATAAATCTCTTTAAATGTTACATTTTTATCTACAACTAAAGCCAAATCTCTACGGACTTCAGGATATTTTGCTACCTCTTCATATTTAATTTCTTTTTTAGACAGCATTTTCAAAAGTAAAGTCCATGAAAAATCAACATAAAAAACTTCCTGTTTAATATCAAATACTTTACAAATTTTTGATTTTAACTTTCCAAACTGCACATAAATTTTATTATTGTCGCGATTAACTAATTGCAATCCTTGTTCAAAGTAATCAGTTTCCACATTCTCTACATTAAAACGACTCTCGTCTATCCTTAAACGCTGCAATACATTAACCACAATGTTTTTCAAATAATAAAAATCTGTCTTTTGAGGTTTTTGTATCCAGTTTTCATCCTGTAAATTTCCTGTTACAAAAACAGCTAAATGTTGTTGTTCATCGTATCTATTAGTTATATTAGAGTCTAAAAACGTTTCAATATTTCTTTTATAACAGTTACCAAATTCAAATATACGTATATTATTAGTTTTGCGATTTATATTGTAAATTATTGTTTCAAGACCTCCATATAACAATGTCTGACGCATAACTCCCAAATCTTTACTTAGAGCATTGAGAATTGCTACTGATTTTTCTTTCGGAAAATCTTTATTGTTTTCGTAATAGACAACTTTTGTAAGAGAATTGTTCATTATTTCACTAAACCCTATTGCAGCTAAATAATCTGATATTATATTTTGTATTTTTTCTTTATCCGGTTTTGGTTGATATGAAAGACTGCTTAAAACATTTTGTGGAATATCAACATTATTATAACCGTAAATTCTCAATATTTCTTCTATTACATCACATTCTCTGGTTACATCAACTTTGTTTGTCGGGACAGAAACTATTAAACCTTCTTCGTTTTCAGTTATAATTTTCATTTCTAAAGAAGTAAGAATAAGTTTTATGATTGCTCTGTCTATCCGTTTCCCTATTAAATTATCTATTCGTACATAATTCAATTCTATCTTTGCTTCTTCTATTATTTGAGGATAAACATCTACTATTTCAGAAGCAATTTTTCCGTTTGCAATCTCTTTCATTAACAGAGCTGCGCGTTTTAAAGCATAAATTATTATATTTATATCCGCTCCACGTTCAAAACGGAATGAAGCATCAGTATGCAAATTATGGTATTTGGAAGCCTTACGTATTACAACAGGATTAAAATAAGCAGATTCAATCATTACGTTTTTAGTTTGAGAACTTATTCCAGAAATAAGTCCCCCATAAATACCTCCCATGCACATTGGCTCGTTTGTATTGCAAACCATAGCCTCCTTACCATTTAATTCTCTTTCTATACCATCAAGAGTTTTGAATTTAGTTCCTTTAGGTAGAGTTTTCACTTCTACATTACCACCGGAAACTTTATCAAAATCAAAAGCATGCAACGGTTGTCCTGTTTCCATTAGAACAAAATTAGTAATATCTACAACATTATTTACAGGTTTTAATCCAATAGCTCGCAGGTAATTTTGCAACCATTCAGGCGATTGTTCTATAGTTAAATTGCTAATTACTACCGCTGCATAACGACCACAAACATCTTTATTTATTTTTATTTTTATTTCATAATCATTAGAGTCTGTTTGATAACCATCTATTGAAGGATAATTTATTTTATATTCGGTTTTCCCGTTCTGATTATTTAGAACTGCTGCTAAATCTCTAGCTACACCAATATGAGATGTTGCATCAGAACGATTAGGTGTCAATCCTATTTCAAAAACATAATCTTCTTTGATGTTGAAAAAATCTTTGGCACTCTGTCCAACAGGAGCATTTTCTCTTAACACCATTATTCCAGCATGATTATCACTCAATCCCAATTCTTTTTCCGAACAAATCATTCCTTCTGATACAGCACCGCGAAGTTTAGTTTTCTTTATTTCAAAATACTCATTCTCATCAGTATAAACTTTTGCTCCAATAGTTGCAACAATAACTTTCTGCCCTTTGGCTACATTTCCTGCTCCACAAACAATATTTAATATTTCAGGAAAACCAACATTGACTTTGGTTAAATGTAAATGATCGCTGTCAGGATGAGGTTCACATTCTATCACTTCACCCACAAAATAATATTTTAAACCACCTTTTACAGATTCAACAACTTCTATATTTTCCACTTCAAGCCCGCAAAACGTTAATAATTCTGCAACTTTTTCAGCGGAAATATCTGTCTGTATATAATTTTTTAGCCAATTATAAGATATTTTCATTTTTTTATTATATTTTCAGTTAGTTTTAGATAGGCAAAAATAATAATTTATCCCCAAAATACTACCATGTTATTTCTTCTTCAACCTGCTCATCAACAAAATTTATTGCTCTATTTAGAAATTCTACAAAGCGATGTGTGGTATGAATTTCATTTACAAGATAGTGAGCAAGCATTCCATTGGATATGGATTGTGAACTATCCATATAATGTCTATTACCTTCACGTAACAAATTCTCTTCGTCAAGTTTTCGAGTAAGACAAAAATCTTTAAGTGTTAAATATTTGTCATATTTTGTTTTTTTCGGATAGCCATGAGGCGTTTGTTTTAATTTATTGCTTTCATCTAAACAAAAACCGCTTGCTGCACGCAATATGCTTCTAAATCCATCGTAATCGTTCCAAATATCTTCACGTATAACTTTCAAATATTTATTATCAAGCATATATGTTCCTGCTGCAAGTAAACTATGCCCTTCTTCATTTTCTGTTTCCGGTTCAAAATGAAAATAATATCCAGCTTTACCATTTTTCTTTCCTCCCTGTGCTATAAAAATTCCAATATGATTTTTATATGGAGTTTTGTCTTTTGAAAACCGAATATCGCGATTTATCCTGTATAAACAATCAGCAGGTTGCAAACTCCTGAGTTCCGGATTATAATTAGACAAATATTTAATTAAATCACGAGTAAGAAATTCTATCTTTGTCTGAATTTCTTTATATTCATTTTTATGAGCGTCAAACCAATTTTTATTATTATTCGCTCTTAATCCTTTTAAAAAATCAAATACTTGTTGCATATCATTATTTTTTTTGATAAAAACATATTATTGTTTTGTTTTTGAGCAACAAAAGTAAGAAAATTTACAATAAAAACCTTATTTTTTATTCTTGGGAAACTTGTTCAATAACAATATCTCATTTGAAAAAACACATTTGTATTTGATATATTTATTATAGAAAAATCGTTCCATTATTTCCATCTCTTCTCGAGCAAAATGTCTCTTAACTATATTTTGCTGTGAGGCTACATCAGAAAAACTGTTTTTGTATGCCTCTTCATATTTTGCAAACGCTGCTCTGTATTTTGCTTTATCCTTGCTGTTTATTTTCAACGCAGATTGATTGTTTTTATAAAAAGTTCTATGTGCAACTACTGTTTCATAAAACTTCTTCTCAGTTTTTATTAACCAAGCCATAATCTTTTGAGTGTTTGTGGATAAATATATTACTGCAAATAATTAAAAATGGTAAAAAAGGCACAAGTATACCATAAATATAGTATTTAAATTTACTATAACTCGTTTGCTGTCCGTTTGGATAAATTACTGTGTGTCTGTGATTATATAACAAATCCATAGCGTCATTTGTATATTTATTTATATTTTCAAATGCAAAAATACAAAAAAATCTTAATCAAACAAAATTTTCTTCTTTTTTAATTATTATTTTATAGTTATGTATATAAAATACTGTTATGTATTCAATCAATTTTATAAATGTATAAAACAAAAAGATTACTCCCACGTGATTTTAACGCTCATTTTAACGCTCTGTAAAGTATTTCTAAAGGATGTAATGGCTCACGTTCAGGAACAAAATGACGAATCTGCTCACGACAACTTGTCCCAACAGCAGCAATTAAAACATCTTTAGGTGCAGAAAGAATTGCAGGTATCAATGTTTGATAAGCTATACTTTTACTCAATTCATAATGACGCTTTTCATATCCAAAGCTTCCCGCCATACCACAACAACCAGAAGGTATGATTTCTACGTTATAATTTACGGGCAACCGCAAAATTCGCTCGGTGGCATTTGTTCCAATTAGAGATTTTTGCTGACAATGCCCGTGCAAAAGAATATTTGCTGATTTGTCTGTAAATTGTTTGGGGAGAATATTACCTTTATCTACTTGTTGTGAAATAAATTCATCATACAATAAAATTTTTCTATTCAAATTTTCTAAATCATCAGAAACCAAATCGGGATATTCATCGCGGAAAGACAAAATAGCAGAAGGCTCAATACCAACAATAACATAATCACTTTCCTTTCCATTCACAACACATTTTTCATATTTTTGTAATCGTTTAACATTGCGAATAGCTATTTTCTTTGCACGCTTAACCATACCCTTACTGATGGCTATTCGCCCACTTTCTTTTAAATCAGCTATTTTAACACAATAACCAAGAGAAATGAAAAACTTGGCAGCAATAACCCCTATATTCGCATCATTAAAATTAGAAAACTCGTCAGCAAAAAGATATACCACAGGCTTATTATCTTTCACATCAGCATATTGAGATAAGGCTTTAAATCCTGAACGCATTGTATAATTATGAAGTAAAGGTAACTGTCTTTTTTGAGAGAAACCCATCATAGCCTTTAATATCATTGCACTCAAACGATTACCAACAACAAAATTATATGCTGCAGGGTAAATACTACCCAATCGTTGCAAAACAGGTAAAAGATTTATTAAAATTACAGAAAGCGGATAACCATAATGTTTATAATAATGCTGCAAATATTCGCTTTTAAGCCTTGCAATATCTATGTTAGATGGACATTCAGATTTACAAGCCTTACAAGATAAACAATTATCAAGCATAAAATAAATATCTTTCTCTGCATAAGGATTATTGAATTGAGAATGATAAAGAAGTGTTCGCATAATATTTGCTCTGGCTCGCGGTGTAAATTTTTCGTCTTCTGTTGCACGATAAGACGGACACATCATTCCGCCAAATTCCACTGCTTTACGACAATCTGCCGCACCGTTGCACTGCTCTATGGCTGAAAGAAATCCGGCATTTTTTTGAAAATCAAAATAAGTCTCCAATATTTTGTCTTCATCAGCAATTTCATATCGCAAGTTACTATCTATAGATGGAGTATCAATTATCTTGCCGCTGTTGAATACATTATCTTTATCCCATACAGATTTCATTTGCCTGATTAAATCATAAACTTTTTCTCCATACATAAGAGGAATAAATGCCCCTCGTAATCTTCCATCGCCATGTTCGCCTGAAAGAGAACCATGATATTTTTTTACAAGCTTAGCCACTTCTTTAGCTATAACACAAAATTTTTTAACATCTGCCTCTTTTTTTAAATTAAGAATAGGTCGCAAATGCAGTTCTCCTGTCGCAATATGAGCATGAAACACACATTCTAAACCATGAGTTACAAGCAAAGCACGAAATTCCTTCATGTATTGAGGTAAATATTCAGGAGCAACCGCTGTATCCTCAATTACAGAAACTGGTTTACAACTTCCAACTACATTAGTTAATAAGCCAAGTCCAGCCTTCCTTAAAGCCCATACTCTACCCACATTCTCACCAGTTACTACAGGAAAAGAATATCCCATAAAATTTTGCTTTAAATCATCAATACATTCTTTAATTATAACGTTTTGTAGATAATCTTCATCAGCATGGCAAAATTCCACTATTAACACCGCTTCCGGTTCTCCGTCAACAAAAAACATATTTTGACGTTGAGAAATATTTCTGCTTGCAGCCCTTATAATATTTTTATCTATTAACTCAACGGCAAAAGGTTTGTGTCGTAAAATAATAAGATTTGCACAAAAAGCATCTTCAAGATTGTGAAAATGAACACACAGTAATACTTTGTGGGATGGGGGAAGAGGTTCAAGATTCAACTTTAATTCAGTTGCAAAAGCAAGCGTTCCTTCACTTCCAGCAAAAATAGAAGTCAAATTTACACTTCCATCATCGTTTATTAACTCGTCTAAAGCATAGCCATGATTTCGGCGAGTAACGGCAGGGACAGGAAAATTATTTTTTATTTCCTGCTGAATTTCAGAATTATAATAAGTTTTTGCAATGTAATCAAGAATATTTTTTAAACCAATAGATTTAAACTGCTTCAAGTCCGAAATATCCATCCTGTTACTAATAGTAACATGTTCACCATTAGCAAGAAAAACTTTGGCTTCCAAAAGATGCTCTCTAACAGAACCATAAACCAATGAATGAGAACCACAAGAATTATTTCCAACCATTCCACCAACACAACAACGATTTGAAGTTGAAGTCTCAGGTGCAAAAAAAAGTCCAAATTGTTTTAAAACATTATTGAGTTTTTCTAAAACTACTCCACACTGCACGCGAACCCATTTTTCCTCTACATTTATTTCAATAATTTTGTTCATATATTTAGAAACATCTATCACTATTCCGTTACCTACAACTTGCCCGGCAAGGGACGTGCCTGCTGCTCTCGGAATAAGACTTGTTTTATTTTTACGTGCAAAATCAATTAATTTAGGAATATCATTTTCATCTTTTAACTCACAAACAGCCAATGGCATCTCACTATAAGCCGAAGCGTCAGTTGCATAAATTATTTTTGTACATCTATCAAAATGAAGAGGTGAATTTAGAATTTTACTTAAATATTTCAAATTTTTAGCGTGCATTTCCTTATATATTTAGATTTCGCAAAGGTAACATTTTTATACATAAGATTAAAAACACATCCTCATATCTTCTATTTATAATTCTAAATTCATAACAACATATATTAAATTTATAAACATACTTTGCGGAAAACAAAAAATAATAATTAAACAAATATCTATTGTCTAATTATTTTTTATCACTTTTTCACCGTAAAAAGCAGATAATTTTAATCTGTTGTGCCTATTTCTGATCTTGTTAATTTGACATTTCAGATATATTGTAAAGACATTTTCTGTGATTTTGTAATTTTTATTTGTGCTTAAGTAAAAAATTAAAAAAAATGTTGCAACTGCTATATCAATTACAACATTTCAAAAATATATTTATACTCTATTAATAATTATTCAATTAAATAATGCTTACTGATTTACTATCTCTAACTTAAAACCTAAACCATGTTGATTAATTATCTTAATATTAGGGTCGCGATCTAATAAACGGCGGAGACGTGTAACATAAACATCCATACTGCGAGCATGTAAATATGTTTCATTATTCCAAACTTTTGAAAGTGCTTCCTCACGCGAAACAACTACACCTATGTTTTTAGCAAACAAATGTAACATCTTTGTTTCTTTAATTGTAAGTTTATAAACTGTAGTTTCTCCTGTTTGCGGATCTTTATAAACTAATTGTTGAGCGGCATTATCAAATGTAAAATTGCTTATCTGAATAATTTTGTCATCTTTTTCCAAATCAAGGCAACGTCTTGATATAGCAGCTATACGCAATATCAATTCTGCCATAGAAAAAGGTTTGGTCAAATAATCATCTGCTCCGTATTCAAAAGCTTTTATCTTATCTACCTCTTCTGTACGGGAAGATAAAAACATAATAGGCACTTTGCTATTTATTGTTCTTATTTTTTGAGTCAATTCAAAACCGTCTATTGTTGGTAACACTACTTCAAAAATACAGAAGTCAAAGTCTCCTTTTTCAAATGTATCGTATGCTTTAGCACCATCGGTAGCTAAAGTTATCACAAAGTTCCTTTTCTCAAGGTAACTTTTTAATATAGGACCTATATTCCAGTCGCTATCTGCTAACAAAATCTTAATTTGAGCCATAATTTTTTTACTTTTATTATTTTTATACTTTTTCTGTTTTTTTTATTTACTTTATTGTTCTAAATAATTTAGACCATCTTATTTTATTAAACCATGTCATATCCTTATTTAAGGAGAACCATACGAATACAGCTTTACCTACAATGTGGTCTTCCGGCACAAATCCCCAAAAACGACTGTCAGCAGAATTGTGTCTGTTATCTCCCTGTACCCAATAATAGTTCATTTTAAATGTATATGTTAAGGTTTCTTTCCCATTTATCAAATATTTTCCATTGTTTGTTTGTTCCAAAGTGTTACCTTCAAAGGCTGTTATTGCTCGTTTATAAAATTTTAAAGTACTGTCGTTAAGAGTTATAGTCATTCCTTTGGCAGGAATTGTTACAGGTCCGTAAAAATCAACGTTCCATTTTAAGTTATCATCATAAGGAAACATATTTTCATCTCTGTAATCTTTTATTGATAACATAGGAGTTACTTCTTCTACATATGGCAGTTTTCTAATTTTTTCTGCCAATGGACGACTTAAAGGAATGGTAGGATAATTGTAACAATTTGCTATTTCAACAGAATCCAATCCTACTATTTTTAAAAAATTTCCTTTATCATAAAGTTCTGATGCAAAGACAACATAACAAGGTATCTTTTCCTCCGGATAAATAATAGAAGTATAAGTTTTATCACCTGATTGCAAAGGTTCAACGATACGAACATAAGGAGTATGAGAAAGGTCATAAATCTGTTTTTTAGTTAATTGCACATAATAATATTCGTACATCATATCCATATCTTCTTTTGATATGCCCATTTTCAACATTTCTTTTTGATTAAGTGAAAATGCTTCGTTGTTATCGTTTTTCTTTGTTTTTATTCTATATGTGAGTTGGAAATTTTCAGGTGATTCTATTGCTTTGCCATTTATGTGTACTATTGCTTTATCAATAGAAACAGTTTCTCCCGGTAATCCAATGCAACGTTTAACAAAATTTTCTCTTTTATCCACAGGACGAGTTATTATGTCTCCAAATGTTTGTCTGTCATTCCATACTCTATCTCTTCCATATTCTCTCACTAAAGAATAATAGCTTTGATTACTTTGAGCTACCGTTGAAAGTGTATCACCGTCCGGAAAATTAAATACAACAGCATCATTTCGTTCTATTTTTCCAAAACCGGGAAAACGATAATAATCCAAATGTATCCAGTCTAAATAAGATTTTATATTCAAAAGAGGAATAGTATGATGTACAAGTGGAAAAGCTATAGGTGTTTCAGGTACTCTTGGTCCATAAGCAATTTTACTTACAACTAAATAATCTCCAACCAACAACGATTTTTCCATAGAAGAAGTTGGAATAGTATACATTTCAAAGAAGAAAGTTCTTATTATTGTCGCTGCAATAACAGCAAAAAGAATAGCATCTACCCATTCTCTTGTGGCTGATAACTTTTTTTTAGGCAATTCTGAAGGATGAGTATAAATTTCTTTTTTAGAAAAACCAAGATATGGAAGAATAATGAATGGAAAAAGTACAGATAAAAGCTGAAAGCCCAAGCCATATTTTTTAAAACATTTTGCTATTTCTACAATTGCAAGTAAAAAAACAAAAATATTTATGCATGGAATTAAAAAATAAATAAACCACCAATATTTTTTTCCAATAATTTTAACTAAAAACCATATATTTACAATTGGTATGATTGCCCACCAAAAATTAATTCCTGCCTTTTTGAATATAGCGGCAAAACCAATAAGAATACAGACACTTGTTAGAAGAAGGACTATTATATATATACTCATTATTTTTTATTTTTTTTATTAAAAAACAAAGCAAAGATAAATATTTTTTTTCAAATCATCTATTTACGTTATTTTTTTACTTTTATTTATTAATAATTTACTTTAATTAACGCTTGCAAACCTGTTTTTATTGTTTGAAAAATCGCATATTTCTTGTAAATTACACTGTTTTATTCAGAAAAAATCTTAATTTTTTTGATTTAGATATATATCAAAATTCAGAAAAACATATATTTTATGGGGAAAGTATCAATATTTTTTGATGGAATACAAATATTCAATCGTTTTAAACTTTGAAAATTAAAATACAACTCAATAATGAGAATTTATATTTCTACTCTCTAATGCAAAATCTCGTGTAAAATATTATGTGAAACTATACGTCTACCTGATGTAATATGTGTTTCATAAAACAACACCAAAGAATTTAAAGTGTTATTACAATCATAATGTTCTAACGAAAAACCAAGATAAGTAGCAAACATTGTCATAAAATTAATATGAAATTTACTTAATTGCATTCTGTTTGCTGCATTAAGACTCTTAATTTGACAGGAAAGAAACTTGAAAATAGAAATATCAGCCATTTCTTCCCTTATGCTGTTAGAAATAATTTCGGTGATGAAAATTGCTAATGTGGATTTTATCATATCAAAACGCAAAGCAGACACATCATCGGTCAATGTTGCAGATTTTAAAATCTGGAGACTTTGCTTTGAATTATTATATACTTCTGCTTCTATAAGCTGCAAAGGTTGAAAAAGCGAGGATGAAAATGAAGATTTTCGCTTCCGTACTCCTTTGATTATATAACCTTTCAAACCAAATTTCTCAGTATAAAGTTTTGTGATAAGACTCGTTTCGTTGTATGCAAATGAATTTAGAACTATCGCCTCTGTGGTTTCCAACATCTGTTTTATAACTTATCTTGAATAATATCTTTATCTTATTATTAGAACTTTACCGACAGTCGTTTCCGATCCCTCATTTGCAGAACCAAATATAAGATAAACTCCACTCTTAACTTTCTCTTTATTCATATTGCACCCGTCCCAAATGGCTGTGCCTCCAACAGATTTAAGATGCCTGACAAGATTACCCGAAACGTCAGTAATTCTTACATCACTGTTAGCAACAAATCCACGAATGGCAATCTCTCCCGTATAATCCGGACGCACAGGATTAGGAAAAACCGTCAAATCATTTGCCTCTACAGCCCCTTTTGTAGATTCTGCCTTGTAAGAAACAACCCCTCTATCTGTTGCAATGAAAACTTCACCGGTTAAAGGATTCTGTGCCATAGATAAAACACGATTAGACAACAAAGGACTATTTTCTGCCGTAAAATGATGCAATTCCTTACTTCCATTTGAATTGTAAACATATATACCGTTACGTTCCGTACCTATCCATTTTTGATTTGCTCCATCAACCATTATACACAACACATTATCCGAATTAAGCAAATACTGAAGAACCCCGTTGTCATCATAAACTATATTGTTACACTCCACAAGCGAAGTCTGCCCGTTATTGCTTTTGAAAGCATCAACCAAAGAATAAATAACCTTAATACCTTTTTCCGTACCTATCCAAATTTCTCCATCCATATCCTGCACCATACAGCGAACGGTATTTGTTTTATCTTTAGCACCATTGTTAGGATCTATATACAACGCATTATTATAATTATCCAACAGTATAATTTTCGTATCGCCTCCATAAATCAAAATATAACCCGTTATGGAATCTTTCACAAACCCGGTTATCAACTGATTCACACCAATCATATCCGAAGTGCTAAATCCTGTCCATTCCTTATTATCGGCTCGCATGGCAACTATACCGTAAGAACTCAAAGCATTAGCCACAAGAAGATTGCCCGCCTTGTCATAATCCACACACACACACCTGACACCATAATATCGCTGCATAAAACCGTTGGTGTTAGCATCATTCCATATCTTAACCACGCGATTGTTGCGAACCTCAATTATTCCGTTCCACCACGAAGCCAAAAAAAGATGGTTCTCATCCAAAGGATCAACAGCCATATCGCAAATGCCAAACAATGTATCAATACCGTCAGTCTTTGTAAGAAAACTCCATTCATAACCGTCAAACATGAACAAATCCGCCTCCTGCCATCCTCCGATAGCCGTTGGTGCAACGTAAATCGTACCGTCTTCCGCAGCCTTAACCTTTGCCGCCGATGTATATAAAGGACCATTAGGATAATACTCTTTAGCATCAGGATGCCACTTATACACATCTGTCTGCACTCCACCAATATTTTGATGGGCAAACCAGATCTTATCTCCGTCCATAACGGCATCATTTATATCCAAAGGCAAAATGGAGGAATTATACCGCAAAGCAACATTCCATTCGGGGCTTTCCGTCAATTCACCAATTCTCGCAAAAGCAGTATCATACACGGTTACCGTCTTCCACGCAAGTTTTATTATCTTTCCCTCACTGAAAAGCAGTTTGCTCATTTGCATATTCTTCCATACAGGTTCAAAATTCCCATTGTACTTAAAAATATCCGTCTCGCCGTTTTTCCTTTGCATACCTATCACCAAATCATTGTTGGGCAAAGAAAAAACGGAGGTAACGTTAAGCAAATCGTTTTTAATCGTATCATTATTTATTACAACGGTATCGTTGGTTGTAACGGGTAGATTCGGTAAAGTTTTCCAAGTATCGCTAACGGCTAAGGAATGACTTGATTTCGGAGCATACAAAATACCGAAATCTTTAGTGGCAGCGAAAATTGCCGTGTCGTTAATTGCAATTTGCAGAACTTTAATTGCAGAAGAATTATTGCCAATGAACCATGTATCGTTTATCTCGTGTTTTTTCAAATCAAGCACCACAATTCCGAACCCGCACGCCAAATATGCCTTTCCGTTATCGAAAATTATCTGGTTTATCTCCTTACTTCCCTCAATGGTCTTCAAGCGAATATCCGATATGTTGTAAATTTTTGTTCCCTGAACTATATCTATGTTGGAGTTACTGTAAGTTATTATAACCGTATTGGAGTTTTTGTCATACCCTAACAGATTTACCCCTGCGTCAGACAGACCTGCCACCTTTGAAAACCTTTCCATCTTCTCTGTCTTTTTATCAATAAAAAACAGAGAACTTTCTCCCGCCAACAACATTTTTTCTCCCATATTGACAATGGCGTGAGTGCTATAATACGACAAATGCTCACGCCACTTACCGACAGGAATATTATCAGAAGCCTGAGCAAACGTTTCTATAGTAAAAACCAAACAAAAGAGCGTAAAAATTATCCTTTTCATCTTACATATTTTTATGGTTAAATAAACGAAAATCGGGTGATTTTATTGTAAAATCCTCTTTTTGAGCAAAAAAAAGAGGCATCCCCTGTGGGTTAGCCTCTCACTGTATTTACTATTTTAAAACCAAGCCTACTCTATCAAAGGTTTTCGGCTACCCCTTAACTTTTTCTTAATTGATTACCAGTGACTTTATGTCCGACCACAATGAATACTCGCCTTTGACATTGAAATATCTCATTGCGATCCATACTCTTTTGCTTTCGTTCTCTGCACCGAATATCATTTTAATTGGGCTTCTCGTATCTACTCCCCACGACAGCATTTTGTCGGCTGTAGTCGGTTCAACATCTCCTATGAAGTAATGAATTGCAACTCCGTCCGCACCTTTTGGCAAACCGTGAGAGAGTTTTCCGCCGTCCGTCATATTATATCCGAATGCCAATTCTATCAATCCGTGTCCCATTGCTTTAACTTCAAAGACAGGCGGTTCAAGAGGCGGGTGAAGCGATGTTTTTTTGGTGTCAAATACAGGAAAATAGTTTGCTTCTCTGTCATCATTCTTCACTTTTGGATTAAGACGCACGTACAAGTTGTACATATCCCGTAATAATCCGATAACCACTTCTTTATGCATATTCCGTTTAATGGTATCCGGCTTTGTGGCGCTTTTGTTGCTTGCCAGATAAAGTTCGTAGTCGGATTTATACTTTTGAAATTCGGCTTTCAAATTTGTAACTGTGGCACTTGGAATTTCAAGGAACTCTTTTTGCTGGTCATAGTAATCTACTTGAACTTCAGCCTGATGAAAAAAATCATCCTCTTTTCTAAATATCCAATCCTTACTGTAAGTCATAACTGCTTAATTTTTTTTATTAATGATATATTATTTTGTTTTAATTATTTATGTTCAAAATTATAATGCCTACCAAAATCAAAAAGGTACGTACCAATGAATTTGTGGTACATACCAATGAATTTGCGGTACGTACCAATGAATTTGTGGGACGTACCGCTCAATATTTTGTATGTTTCATAATTTGTAAGGTATGTGTGGTATGAATTGCGGTATGAATTGCAGCATAAATCGGAGATATGCAGTAAGTAGTGCGACCTGTTGTTTTTTGAGATATTTATACGTTTTGACATGCTGTAATTTTCGTTTTTATGTTGTTAGATATTGCAAAAGTACAAAAAAATCTTGAAACCGTATCAATATGTGGCATTTTTTTATTGATATGGGGCAAAAGTAAAGGCGGACATATTGCCCGCCCTTTCACAATAATAAGTAAACAAAACCTACAAATTGAAAATTATACTATAACATAACAAAGTTGCAAAGGTATTAAAAAAAATTAATAAATGAATATTTTTACGTAAAAAATATGTCTTCTTTGTCATGCCGTAACTCATAAAACAGATGGCGGATATATTACCCGCCATGTCTGTCAATTTCAAATCAATATGAAAATTACTATTATTTAAATAATAAATAACGTATGTTGCAAAAGTAGTAAAAAATAATAATAAATGAATATTTAAAAAAAACACTACTTTTGCACCGTTAAAATAAAACGTATAAAAAAAATAAAGTGATGAACGATAATAAATTATTTACAGAGTTCCCTCCTATCTCTACGGAACAGTGGGAAGAAGTTATAAAAGCCGACCTTAAAGGTGCGGACTACGATAAAAAACTTGTGTGGAAGACAATAGAGGGGTTTGATGTGCAACCTTATTACAGAGCCGAAAATTTGCAGGGTAAAGAGTATTTGGATACCAATCCTGCCGAGATTCCTTACACGAGGGGACACAATAAAACCAATAATGCGTGGGATATAAGGCAGGATGTTGAGCAGGATGATCCTAAAGCCGCAAATGATATTGCGATTTATGCCATTAAACGCGGTGTTACTTCGTTGGGTTTGAGTGCCAAAGCCGTGAAATCGGTTGAGGATTTGAAAATACTCCTGAAAGATATTGATTTGGAAAAGATAAAAGTGAATTTCACCAAGACGATTTCCTTCGTTGAGCTTGTGAAACTGTTCATAGAATATATTAAGATTAAGGGTTATGATAAAGAAAAGATAAAAGGATCTTTAAATTTCGATCCTTATGCTTTCGCTCTGAAAAGAGGATTTTTTTACGACAGCGAAGAATCTAATTATGAGGAAATGGCAAATATCATCCGACTAATCAGAGAGAACATTCCTCATTTTGACTGTATAACAGTGAACGGTTCGGTGTTCTACAATGCGGGTGCGGGTATTGTTCAGCAGTTAGCCTTTACGCTTTCGGCGGCTAACGATTATTTGCATCATTTAACTGCTAAAGGCGTGGATGCTCACTCTGTGGGCTATAGAATGGTGTTTTCATTCGCTACGAGTTCAAATTACTTTATGGAGATAGCAAAGTTGCGTGCGGCTCGTTTGCTGTGGAGCAGGATAATGAAAGAGTACAATCCGAAATGCGATACGGCTTACCGTCTTCATATTCATAGCGAGAGCGGTTTATCCAATAAGACTGTCTTTGACCCGTATGTTAATATGTTGCGTACAACTACCGAAACAATGTCTTCCGCTATTGCAGGAGCAGACAGCATTAGCGTTTTCCCTTTTGATGTTGCGTTTTCGCACGACAGTGAGTTTTCCCGCCGCATAGCAACCAATCAGCAGATACTCTTAAAGGAAGAGAGTTATATGGACAGGGTTGTTGATCCGTCAGCGGGGGCATATTATATAGAGAGTCTGACAGATGCCATAGCAGCAAAGGCTTGGGAAATTTTTAAGGATACGGAAGCCGAAGGCGGATTTGTTGCTGCCATAAGAAAAGGTACGGTTCAGGATGCAATAGCTAAAACTGCCGAACAAAGAGCTAAAGATGTAGCTATGCGTAAGACCACAATTCTCGGAACAAATCAGTATCCTAATCTTATGGAGGAAACCAAAGTGAATGAATTGGAGAATTTGAAACCTTGCGGGTATAAATCCGAAAGTACCGATATTAAAACTCTACCTTTCATTCGTTTCTCAGAACCATTTGAGGAATTAAGGTTAGCCACATTGAAATCGGCAAAATGTCCGAAAGTGTTTCTTTTAACTTATGGTAATCTTGCGATGAGAAAAGCGAGAGCCGGTTTTTCTACAAATTTCTTCGCCGTTGCAGGATATACTATCGAAGAAGGATCGGGGTATAATGATGTAAATGAAGGTGCAAATGCGGCATTGAACAGTAATGCCGACATTGTTGTTTTGTGTTCTTCCGATGAAGAATATATTGATTTGGTTGCAGGAGTTATGCCGTTACTCAAAGGCAAAGTGGAGAACATAGTTATTGCGGGAAATCCTGTTGAACAAATTGAGAATTTCAAAGCTCAGGGTATAACGGATTTCATTCACGTGAAGACCAATGTACTTGAAACTTTACAAAAATACAACAACAGGCTGTTACAAAAATAATCAGTTAGTTGTTATTCATATTGCATTGAGGGTAGTCGCAAAACGATTACCCTTTTTTATTTATGAAGGTTTTAACAACTCATTTGTAAGAGTAATAATATTGTTTTGAAGTTATAAGAACTTAAAAAAAGTATGTACTATCAAAAAAGAGAAAGGATGAGTTGATTAAGGAGGTGTTGTCCGAGTCGTGTTGCTTTCAAGTGGGTATTTTCCTGTTTCAACAGTCCCGCATCAATTTGTATTTGCGATTTTTGCAAAAAGGAAGAATAAAAAGTTGGAAATTCTTTTTCTATCACAGACACATCCAATCCTTCCATCGTTCGCAAAGACAACATTATATATTCTTCATAACGATTTATGAGTGTTAACCTCTCGCTTTTCCGAGTTTCATTCAACGGTTTCTCAACATAAGAAAATAAATCCGCAACGTTCCACATCCGTTTTTCTCCGTTAAAAGAATGAGCTGCCGCACCAATACCAAGATATTGTTTTTGTTTCCAATAATTTGAATTATGTTTTGAATAACACCCCAACAAACAATATGATGAAGTTTCATAATGAATAAAACCTTTGGAAGTCAAAAAATCTTCGGTGAAATCAAACTCCTCCAACGCTTTCTCCTCATCAGGCAAGGTTATCAAACCCTTTTTAATCATGGTATCAAGTGCAGTATCATTTTCCTGTGAAAGCAAATAAGCGGAAATATGATTGACGGGCAGAGAGACCGCTTTTTTTAATGACATTTCAAAACTGTTTGTTTTTCTCTCCGCCGGCAATGCAAACATCAAGTCAATACTTACGTTCTCAAAATCTGCATCTGCCGAATCATTTATAGCCTTTATAGCTTGAGCAGCATTATGTCTGCGTCCCAAAAGTTGAAGTTCTTTGTCATCAAAGCTTTGCACTCCTATAGAAAGTCTGTTAACACCTATAGATTTCAGCCCTTTAAGATATTCCAAATATAAATCGTCCGGATTTGCTTCCAAAGTAATTTCCTCCATTTGAGAGACAGGAAAATATTTATTGATTTGAGAAATAAGATATTCTATTTGATTTAACGACATAAGAGAGGGAGTTCCACCACCAAAATAAAGCGTGGTTACCCTGTCAGTTAAAAATGTTTTTCGTTCTTCTAATTCTTCACCAAGTTTAGTAATATAAGCATCAGGTACATCTTTTGATACACAAGAAAAAAAGTCGCAGTAAATACAGCGTCTTTTACAAAATGGAATATGAACGTAAAGTCCTGCCATTATTTTTTACGTTTTGTGCGAAATATATCAGAGAATTTACGATATTGACGGCGATATTGCAATCCAATACCTTGTGTATAAGGAGTAATATACATCTTTTCAAAGTTATCTTTATTTGACTTATTGTAACCTTGAATAACCAGATTATCCGTGATTCTGTAACCAACATTTCCTTCAAAGATACCAAGTGAAGTAATGTCTGAGTTTTCTTCACTCTGCTGTTGATTAGTCTGATTAAAACTTGTATTAACATTGAAATACCAACGCCCAAAGTCTTTGGAAACACCGGCATTAAGGCGATTCCCAACAGTTTCATCATCACTCATCTCTACTCCTCCTGTGAAATCTACATTAAAAAAGTTAGAAATTTTGCTGTTCACCTGCGAGAAAAGAGCATCAAAAGCTGAATTTTCCACATAAGATGCATTAAAATTAGTTGCATAATCTCCACCGTCCTGATAAAAACCACCTGTAATCATAAGAGATGCCACCTGCATAAACATTGTTTCACTGTTTGTCTTGTCAAGATTAAGGACATTAAAGAGTTTATCCGTTGTCTGCTGGTCAGTATTTGGCAGTTGTATGTCAAAAGATGGTTTGGGGTCAGTAAGATTTTCCGTCAAATTAACAATACAATCCACATCCGCTTTCTGTCTATATTCTAACCCTTCACCCAACATTGTTAATGGAGCTTTGGTTTTGTAAATAGCTTTTATGTCTATCTGTGCTTCAGAAGGGCTTCCACCTGTAAACTGTATTGAACCGCCTTTCTGCAACACAAAATTCCTTGCTACAGCCGAAAGCAATCCCATATTAAAATTACCTTTATCAATATCTACCTTACCATACATTTTTACATCACCTTTTGTATCAATGTCTATTTTCAAATCACCACTTGGAAAAGCGGAAAGACTTCCTGAAATCTCTTTGAAATCCATAGGCACATTAATTTGTGCATCCGGAGTTACGCTTAAATCCATAGAAATATTCAATTTCATATATTCGTCTTTACCATTATTATTGATGGATGAGTTTGTCGTAATGTCAGATTGCCATGATACAGAATCTGTTTCGGGAGCAGAAAAGACAATGAAATCGTTTTCTTTTGCCGACATTTTACTGCTAACCGGCACGACCAACATTGTTCCCTTCTCTGTTTTAGCTTTTATATCTATATTTAAAAGGTTAAGATCACCGTCTAATTTTACACTTGCCGAAGCATAAGCAGTGCCGTAATATTTTGTATTAGCACTCGCTTTCGTATTTAATATCTTTATTTTATCTGCCAAAGCTATAAGATTAATATTATAATCACGGAATTCTTTATGATTGACACTACCATTTAAAACTATTTTGTTTTGCTGTTCATCATAAAACATAAAATTATTAAATGAAAAATAATTGTTATTTAATTTGATTGTGTCGTCAAAGAAATACGTTGTACCTATCATATCTATTTTGATTACTCCATCTTTAACAAATAAATTTCCTCTTATATCCGGCTGATTAAACTTTCCTTTTACTTTGATATTATCTGCAAAAAGATAACCTGAAAATTTAGAAGAAAACTTTGCAAGATATTTTTGAATGATGCCAACGTTAAAGTTTTTAAATCCTACAGATAAATCAAGATTGTCTTTTTCATCATTAAGATTTATATATCCTTTAACTGATAAAGGTATGTTTTGCACAGAATCTTGTTTCAATAACTTAATATCGGCATAAAGTTTTTCAGTATTGTAAGTTTTATTAACATTAAGCCATGCGTATCCTAAAGAGATGTCGTTAATTTTTAAATCATCTATACGCAAAGATGATGTAAGAACAGGTTTATCAAACACAGTTTTCAGAATTACTGTTTCATTCAACCTGCCATAGAGAATAGTATTTGATTCCTTTAGAAAAGAATTGAGCAGAGATATATCCAAGTTTTCAAACTTAACTTTTAAGGAATCATCAATAGATTCCGATAGATTTCCATCTATCTGTATCTTTTCTTCGCTATCATAAAGCATTAAATTGATCAATGAAAGTTTTTCACCATTATAACTTATGAGATTATTTTCATTTATATTTATTTTCCTGTTCAAAATTTGCAAATACGAATTTGCAAAACTGCCGTGCATATTTTTCCCGTCAATGAAAAATCCCAAATTCAGATTACCTTCCAACTGATTTGCTTTATTCAATTTATCGTCAAACAACAACGACATATTTATTTTCTCTTTGCTTGTTGAAATCTGTCCGTTAAATTGCGGTAAGTACAAGCTGTCTGACAGGAAACATTTATCCATTGTAAGATTGATAGCTAATGTACCTTTTTTGTCTTCACATTTTATCGCAAAATTTTCCAAAAGAATTGAAGACAGTTTTACTTCTCTACTTGTAAAATTAAACTTTAACTTATCTTCATTATTAAGACTTCCATTTATTTTAGTACTGTGATTAAGTTCTATCTGCGGTATAAAAAGATGCAACAAAGGAGTAACGTTTTTCAAATCAGCATCAAAGGTTATGTCTGAATGTATAATTGCAGAATCTTCCACTTGTTTAGTTTTATTTTTTAACAAATTTTTAGTATCTGCAATTGTATTATCAATTTCTTTTTCTTTGAAATCCGGGAGATAATTTTTAATCACATTAGCAAAATCTCCACCTATTTCATTCAATTCAAAACGCCCGAAGAGGCGGAAATCAAACACTTCAGAGTTGATAGTTAATTGTTTATTAATAGTATCCACGGAAGCTATATTCAAATTAAAATTGTTCAATGTGAAATCTTTTTTCGTATTTCTCACCTCAAAATCTTTTATATTCACGTCTGCATCAAGCATTTTCATATTTAAATTACGAATATCCGCTTCAATCTTCGCCGACACAACAGCATTTGAATCCGCAAATGTGAAAAAGTTTATCTCTGCCAAATCCGCATTGTCAATATCTGCCGAAAAATTTATTGACGTCCGTTTGCTATCAGTTAAATCCACTATCGCATTTGCCATCATAACAATATCTTTGTCTTCAATATTTAAGCATGCATCTACTTTACCATTATGCAGTTTTCCCACACAATTCACAATGTTATAAGTATTGCCTTTTATGGTTGCGTAATGTAAATCGACATCAATATCAGCAGTCATATTTTGTTTAAAGTCAGTACCTTTAAAACTTACTTTGGCATTCACATCTGCCGTGCCAAACATATCGTTATCTAACACCTGTCCTATATTAAAGCCCCCTGAATTTAATTCTGCAGCATAAGTTGTAACATTTGATGTTTCATCATAAACACTCTTTGCTATCAAGTCCAAAGTACCGGCTTGTGAAGTTACAAAGGCAGCAGCATCAAACTCTTTCATCATCCCTTTCACATTTGCAACAATGGAAAAAGTACCAATATTTGCCAACTGCTTTGGTAATTTTATATTCTCACCTATCTTTCCCATTGCTAATCCATTTATATCCTCACATGAAGATGTTAAATCCTTTAAATTCAAATCACAATACGTGTTTGTAACATCAGGCAATCCTTCTATCACACCATCCAAAGCAATATGCGTATTTTTGTTTATTATTTCCAAATCACCTATTTTCATATTGGCTACACAGCCATTAACATTACCTTTTACATTGAATTTTTCAGTAAATCCCTGCATACTCTTTGTCCAAAAAGTTGCATCCTTTCCACCAAGCAATGTACTATCTCTAAATACCACATTCATATTGACACTATCCATGAAATATTTATAAGTTTTCCAACTTGTAGCCTGCAAACGACAGTCAGCATAAATGTGTGTAAAAGGCGTTATCAAATTCATTCCCTTTACCTCAATTAAAGATGGTGAGGCAATAATTTTACCCATCAAATTATTCAAAACAAAACCTGAACGTTCTCTAGTTTCAAAATGTTTTATTTCACACAACACACTGTCTTTGATAACTTTTATATTGCTTATTTCCGCATTTATATTTGTATATTTTTCATACTTCCCATTGAATAACCCCTCTTGCAAATCAGGTTTTTCATTACTTACATCAAGAAGAAAGTTAACATTCTTCATAGATACATGCTTTACCCTAACTACAAAAGCTTTTTTGTTCTTTTTCTTTTTTTCCTTGTTACTTTTAAAGTAATCAATGATGAATGCAAAATTCAATCTTCCGTCATTTTTACAAAGATTGAAGGTTACATCATTTAAAGTTACCCTGTTAACGTTCAATCCATTGTAAAAAGGGAAAAAGTCAAACGATATGCGTATATCATCTGCAGCAATTATTGTATCTCCCTTTTGGTCTTCCAAATAAACATCATGAATTTTAATACCTCTGAAAATATCTATGGAAATTGCAGAAATTCTTAATTCTGTTTGCCATTGCTGTGAAAAAAAATTTGAAGCAGAGTTTGCTATAATAGTTTGAAATAGAGATGTGTTAAGTAAAGTAACAAGCAAATAAATAACAACAAACAAACATATCAAAGACTTAAAAATAATCTTTGCTATTTTGTTTTGTAATAATTGTTTAACTTTAAATTTGCTTCGTTTCATTTGGCAAAAGTAAGAAATTTAAGAATAAACAAAAGAAAATTATAAAAAGAAAAAGATTTATTGAATATATATCTTTGTTTTATTTTACAGTGTTTTTTTTATTTTTTACAGCGTTTTTTATAGGTATTTTACTACTTTTATATTTTTTTTCCTTAATTTTGCAACTTAAAATATTATAAATAAAATAATTTTATGTGCGGAATAGTTGGATATATCGGCAATAAAGATGCTTATCCTATCTTAATAAAAGGTCTTCATCGTTTAGAATATCGTGGATATGACAGTGCAGGTATAGCATTATTAGATAATAATGCTGAACTTCATGTATATAAAACTCGTGGGAAAGTAATAAATTTAGAACAATTCTGTAAAGATAAAAACATTAATGGAACTATAGGAATTGCTCACACTCGTTGGGCAACACATGGAGAGCCAAGTGATATTAACGCTCACCCTCATTATTCACAAAGTGAAAATCTTGCATTGATACATAACGGAATAATTGAAAATTATTTAGCGTTAAAACAAATGTTAGAACTAAAAGGATTTAAATTTATCAGTCAAACTGATACTGAAGTTTTGGTTCAATTTATAGAATATATAATGAATGAAGAACAGTGTTCTCTTTATGAAGCTGTACATCAGGCTCTTTCGCAAGTAGTAGGTGCTTATGCAATAGGAGTTTTGGAAAAGGGAAATCCTAATACATTAGTTGCTGCCCGCAAAGGCTCACCTTTAATTATAGGCGTTGGCAAAGATGAATATTTTTTAGGTTCTGATGCTTCACCAATCGTTGAATATACAAAAGATGTAATTTATCTTAATGATGAGGAAATAGTTGAAATAAAAAGAGGTGCAAAAGAAATAGTAGTTAAAAACCTTGCTAACATAGAGCTGAAACCTAAAATTCAAAAAATACAAATGGATTTAAGCGAAATAGAAAAAGGTGGCTTTCCTCATTTTATGCTCAAAGAAATTTTTGAACAGCCAAAAAGCCTTATAATGTGTATGAATGGACGTGTTCAAACAGAATTACAGGACATAATGTTAAGCGGCATCCGTGAAAACATAGAAAAATTTCGCAAAGCCCGCCGTATTCTCATTACAGCCTGCGGTACTTCATGGCATGCTGCTTTAATAGGAAAATATTTAATTGAGTACTATTGCAAATTACCTGTAGAAGTAGAAGTAGCATCAGAATTTCGTTATCGCAATCCTGTAATATTTGAAGACGATGTAATGATTGCTATTTCTCAATCGGGAGAAACCGCAGATACTCTTGCAGCTATTGAACTTGCAAAGGGAAAAGGGGCATTCATTTATGGGATTTGCAATGTTGTAGGTTCATCTTTAGCTCGAGTAACACATAGTGGCACATACACTCATGCTGGACCAGAAATAGGAGTTGCGTCAACTAAAGCTTTTACTACACAAGTAGCCGTTTTAACAATGATAACTCTTTTATTAGGAAAGGAACTCGGAACGATAGAAATATCTCTGTATAAACAATTAGTTAAAGCATTATTTGAAATAACCAACAAAATAGAAAAAATAATTCTAAAAGCTGATGAAATAAAAAATATGAGCAAGATTTTTACTTACGCTCATAACTTTATGTATTTGGGACGAGGTTACAATTATCCCGTAGCTTTGGAAGGTGCTTTGAAACTTAAAGAAATTTCATACATTCACGCCGAAGGTTATCCTGCTGCTGAAATGAAACACGGACCTATTGCTTTAATAGATGAAGAAATGCCTATTGTTGTTATAGCTCCAAAATTCAAAATGTATGACAAAATAGTATCCAACATTGAAGAATTAAAAGCACGAAAAGGAAGAATTATTGCTATCGTTTCCGAAGGAGATACTACAATATCAAACATTGCTGACTATGTTATAGAAATTCCTAATACTGAAGAATGCTTAACTCCATTGCTTACAGTTATTCCATTGCAACTTTTATCATATTACATTGCTACAGCCAAAGGCAGAAATGTTGACCAGCCAAGAAATTTGGCTAAAAGCGTAACTGTAGAATAACTCAAACACTATTAAGTAACAGAATGAAATCAAAAGCAAAAACCGTTACAATAATTATTATATCTCTACTTGTTGGCATTGCAATAGGTATAATTGAAGTACAAAAAACAACCTTCATCAAATACCCAACAAATAACAGTGCAACTAAACTTCAAAACATACTTCAACTTATTAACGAACGTTATGTGGACAAAGTTAATTTAGATACCCTAACTGATGAAGCTATTACAAGTATTTTATCACAATTAGATCCACACAGTGTCTATCTTACAGTTGCTCAAGTAAGAAAAGAAAGTGAAAATCTTAATGGTAATTTTGAAGGAATTGGTATTCAATTTAGAATAGTAGAAGATACCATTGTCGTTATACAACCTTTAAAAGGAGGACCTTCATATAAAGTTGGAATTATGGCAGGTGATAGGATTGTAAAGATTAATGATTCTCTTTGGGCAAATAAAAACATAGATAATGATAATGTCCTAAAACTTCTTAAAGGTAAAAAAGGAACAAAAGTAAAACTGTCTATAAAACGGAATGGATTGAGTAAATTGTTAGATTTTTATGTATTACGAGATGTAATAACAACAAACAGTGTTGATTATTTTGGTATGCTAAATGAAAACACTGGCTACATAAAACTTAATGAATTTAGCGCTTCTTCGGCAAATGAAGTAAGTAAAGCTTTATATATTTTACGATATGATCATGGTATGACTCAATTAATATTTGATTTAAGAGGAAATGGTGGAGGCTACTTACAGGAAGCAGTTGCTATTGCTGATGAATTTTTGCCTAAAGGAGATTTAATAGTCTTTACCAAAGGTCGCAATGGCACAAAAGAAAATAAAAGTTTTGCTACATCCGGCGGGTTGTTTGAAAAGGGCAAAATGATTGTATTAATAGACGAAGTAAGTGCATCTGCATCTGAAATACTTGCAGGGGCATTACAAGATAACGATCGTGCAACAATAGCAGGAAGACGTACATTTGGAAAAGGTTTAGTACAGGAGCAAATACTTTTAACAGACAGTTCTGCAATAAGATTAACTGTCAGCCGCTATTATACTCCATCAGGCAGATGTATTCAACGACCTTATGTTTCAAATGATCCTGAACAATACTATGCAGATTTCATTACAAGATATGCAAATATGGAAAAAAATGCCGACACTATTTCTCATGTTGATTCCCTTCTCTATAAAACAAAAAACGGACGTACCGTTTACGGAGGTGGTGGAATTGAACCAGACATAGATTTTCCTTATCATAATTATAAACGTTCGGAAAGTTATTCTGAACTCCTTCGTTTTGGACTTATTTACAAATTCTGTTTTGAATATGCAGACAAAAATCGCAAAGATTTTACAAAATATTCTAATGGCAAACAGTTTATATCACAATTCAATATAAACTCTAATCTTTACAACCAATTTCTTATGTATGCAAAAAACAACAACTGCACACCACGCTTATCTGAAAAGGAAATTATATCAGTAAAAACTTTGATAAAATCATATATTGGTCAAATTATTTTTGATGATGAAACATTCTACTCTATTTTTCTTACAATGGATGAAGATGTGCAGAAAGCATTAACCAAATTTTAATTACAAATTCAAAAAGTGAATAAGCCTTTATTTTTATTAATTGAAACCGCAACTAATATATGCTCTTGTGCTTTAGCAGAAGGCGAAAACATTGTTGCATACAATGAAAGCAATATTCCTAATGCTCATTCTCGCTTACTGTCAGTTTTTATTGACAATTTATTTCACAAGCTTTCTTATAATTATAATAACCTTTCCGCTGTAGCAGTTAGCAAAGGACCTGGTTCATATACAGGCTTACGCATTGGAGTCTCAACTGCAAAAGGTATCTGTTATGCTTTAAATATACCACTTATCAGTATTGAAACTCTACAAATATTAGTAGAAAGAGTATTAACTGAAAAAAATCATCCAAATACCATTCTCCCTATGATTGATGCACGAAGAATGGAAGTTTATTCCGCTATTTACAATTCAGATATGCAAATTATCAAGCAAGTATCTGCAGATATTATTACACCTAATATTTATAATGATTACCTTAAAAATGCGGAAAATATTCTTGTTTGCGGTGATGGAGCTGCCAAATGCAGAAACATTTTGACAGATAAAAAATATATTTTTGATGAAACCATTCTTTTATCTGCAAAATATATGATAAAACCTGTCATAAAAAAATATATGAATAATGAATTTGAAGATATAGCATACTTTGAACCCTATTATCTAAAAGATTTCATTGCTGCACCATCTCAAGTAAAAGGATTAAGATGACGCTAACAAAGAAGCTATAACAGTTGGAAAATATTCTTTTTCCAACAAATGAATCTTTTCTGCAAGTGTTTGCGGTGTATCTGTACTCATTATTTTACATCTTGCCTGAAAAATAATTTTTCCTTTATCGTAATCTTTATTAACCGTATGTACTGTTATTCCACTTATTTTTTCCTTTGCGGCAATCACAGCCTCATGCACAAAATGTCCATACATTCCCTTTCCGCCATATAGAGGTAAAAGAGCAGGATGAATATTTATGATTTTATTATTAAATTTTTTCAATAGATTTTCAGGTATAAGCCACAGAAAACCTGCAAGCACAATCCAATCTATATCCTTTTCAAACAAATATTTAAGAACGTTATCTGTATTATAAAAATCATTTTTATTAAAGTATGCAGTTTCAATACCAAGTTTCTTTGCTCTTTCAAGCACATAAGCATCAGATTTATTAACTATAACTGTTTCTATTTTAACATTATCATTTTTCAAAAAATACTCCGCAATCTGTTGAACATTTGTTCCGTTACCTGATGCAAACAAAGCTACTTTAATCATTTTTCTTTAATTATTATTTACAGTAATTTTTGACATAAACCTATCTGTTTCCACAATATATCTCTCGTGCAATCCATACCCTATTTTGTCTGTTTCATCATAAGCCTCAACCGAAAACAAAAGCTTTCTGCCTTCCACCGTCTGCAATTTAGAAATACAATAAACCTTCATTCCTTTTGGCGTAGCTTTCACATGTTTTATATTTAATTGTGTTCCAACTGAAGCATACCCATGCGGCAAATAACTTTCAATACTTTTATGTGATGTTTCTTCCATCAAAGCAATCATTGCAGGAGTTGCAAAAACGTCAAGCAAACCTGAACCATGAGCTTTTGCTGTATTTTTTTCATTCACAACAGTTTCTATTCGGTTTTCCAACCCTTCCGGAATTTGAATATCCATATATTTTATTTGAGATTTTAATAATGCAAAAATAATAAAAGTCTAATTAGCAAAAATAGATTAAAATTCGCTCTTTACTTTAATTTGAACTGCAAGCCAAACGGAAGCCTATGCCGCTGCTGCAATAGTCGGGCGTATGGTTGCTGCGGTAAGCCACACGACAGCCAGACGCATAGTAGCCCCAAATGCCGCCACGAAAAACTCGGCGGGAGCCGGTAGTTGATCCTTGAGGATTGGTTTGTGCATCACTTGTATAGTCTGACCACCAATCATTAACCCATTCATAAACATTTCCACTCATATCATACAAACCTAATTCGTTTGCCGCTTTTGTCTTTACAGGATGCGATGTTTGGTTGGAATTGTCTACATACCAAGCAACAGCATCTATATCATTGCTGCCGCTATAAAGATAGTTATGACTTTGATTGCCGCCTCTTGCTGCAAATTCCCATTCCGCTTCGGTTGGTAAACGAAATGTTTTACCCGTCAGTTGATTTAATTTCTCTATGAATACCTGAATATCGTTCCAACTAATCATATACATAGGATAATTTGCACCTTCACCATAATACCAGTTAGTTCCAATACTATCCTGCCATTCTCTTAACGATTGACCCATTACTGCCTGCCAAAGTTCCTGCGTTACTTCCGTTTCACCAATCAAATAATCATTAGTAAGTGTTACTTGATGTTCAGGTAAGCACCAATCATATAAATAATCTTCATTATAAATTGTATCTCCCATTGTAAAACTGCCTGCTTTAACAGCAACCATCTTAAAACTTACTTCATTAACGGTATAAGTTTGAGTTACAACTGTTGGGGTTGGAGTAGTCCCGCCATTGTTATCTTCTTCGTCATCGCCTCTGCACGATGACAAACTTACGATAGCCGTTGCTATCATTACAAAGCAAAGCGTTTTGCTCATAAATATTCCGAACATTATCCAATAAAACGATTTCGTTTGATTTACCTTATTAAACATATTTTTTTATTACAAAAATAATAAAATCATTTTAATTATAAAACAAGCATTAAGATAAGTGTAATTATTACTTCGTTTTAATATACTAAAATCAAATTTTAGAAATATAAAACTTGATTAAAAAAATATAAAGTCAAGATTTATATTTCTAAAACTTGATTATAAAATTCTATATATTTGACTTATTTCATTTTTATCTTATATACTTTTATAACTCCTTTAATAAACGGTACAAAAAAATATAGCGTAATTTTAATTACTTTTGTACGCAAAAAGAAACTAAATAATTTAACTTATGGGAGAAACTCTTGTTTTTTTGGGTTTATTAGTTTTTGCAGCACACTTCTTCTCAATGATTTTCAGCAAGAAAAAAGTTTCTGATGTGTTACTGCTAATGATTATTGGCATTTTGATGGGTCCTGTCCTTCACCTTGTTTCTCCAAAAGAGTTTGGAAATGTTGGCGAAGTTTTCACTACAATTACTTTGGTTGTAATTCTTTTTGAAGGGGCAATAGATATTTCTCTTACGGATTTACGAAGAAGTTGGAAGACAACTGTCCGCTTAACTGTCATCAATGTTGTTTGCACAATAGGTGTAGGTGTTTTTGTATCTAATATATTCGGTCTAACTTTAATCAACAGTCTTATTGTTGGTTGTGCATTAAGCGGAACAGCAGCCGCAGTAGTTATTCCAATGACAAACTATCTAAAAATAGGAAGTGAAACAAAAACAGCCTTAGTATTAGAATCCGCATTAAGTGATGTAATTTGTCTTGTTACAACATTGGCTCTTATTGATGCTGCTAAACTTGGAGAAGGTTTAAACATATTAAAAATAACCGGCAGCCTGATTTCTTCTTTTGTAGTTGCAATCATTGTCGGATTCCTGTCAGCGTTAGTCTGGGCAAGTTTATTAGAAAAGATACGAAAACTGCGCAATTCTATGTTTCTCACTCCTGCATATTTGTTTTTGATATATGGAATTGTTGAATTGATGGGATTTAGCGGTGCAATAGCAGTTTTATCTTTTGGAATTACTATTGCAAATATGGAGTATTTTCATTTTCGTATCCTGCAACGTTTTCAACGTAATAAAGAAATGCTCAAACTCAACGAACATGAAGAAAGTTTTATAAGTGAAATAGTATTTTTTCTCAAAACTCTTTTCTTCGTTTATATAGGATTATCTATTACTTTTGATAATTTGACTTCTCTTCTTGCAGGTGTAGTAATTTCTCTTTTGCTTTTAATTGCAAGACTCGCTGTAGCAAAATTTTGTTCTCCAAAAGGATCTAATAATTTTGACAAAAGTATCATTGCTTTTATGATACCTAAAGGATTAGCCACAGCAGTACTTGCGTCTATTCCTGCACAATTTGACTTGCCGCAGGGAGATACCATTAGAGATATTGCATTTGCAGTTGTTTTCTTCTCTATTTTAATTTGTTCTTTATGTGTATTTTTGATTGAACACGTGTCATTTTTGCAATTTATACTGCATAAATTCTGGGGAAAAAAGAAAAAAGATTAAAATGTTAATGGTTATACATATCCTTATTATAAAAATTAAGAATGTTTATAACCATTTCTTTTGCAGTAACAGCAGGGCTTTCAGAATTTAGTTCTATGGCTATAGAATAGTTGTCAATAGCATTTTTCCAGTCATTTTGTCTGCGATATATATTACCCTTAATATAATAAGTTATATCCGTTGCTTTACCGCTTTTTATCAGACTATCCAACAGGATAATTGCTTTATCGTATTTAAACTTATCTATCAAATCTCTTATTTCTGTGTAAATAACATCTTCTTGCATAATAAAAATTTTAGTGTTTTATTCCATTAATAAATATTTCTTTTATTTTATTACTGCCATAATAATAAGGCATATATTCTATACTTGGTATTTTTTTCGTAATATAGAAGTTAGCAACTTTCCCTGCCGCAATAGTTCCATGTGTATTACTTATTCCCATAGCGTAGGCTGTATTTAAAGTTGTTGCATTTATTGCTTCAAATGGTGTTAATTTATAATTAATGCAGGCAAAAGAAAGTATCAACTGCATATTTCCCGAAGGTGAAGAACCAGGATTAAAATCCGAAGCCATAGCTATCGGTAAACCGGCGTTTATCATTTCTCTTGCAGGTGAAAGTTTCATATTAAGGAAAAAGGCAGCTCCCGGTAAAATTGTAGGCATTGTTTGAGATGCTTTCAAAACCTCTATTTGCCGTTCACCTATGTATTCCAAATGATCAACAGAAAGAGCATTATATTTTACTCCTGTTTCAACTCCGCCTGAAAAATCCAATTCATTAGCATGTATTTTCGGTATTAAATTATACTGTAAAGCTTCTAAAAGAATTCTTTCTGTTTGTTCCGTTGTAAAAAAACCTCTGTCACAAAACACATCCACATAATCTGCCAAACCCTCGTCGGCAACTCGTGGTAACATTTCATTAACAATCAAATCTACATAACCATTTGGATTCCCTTTATACTCCAAAGGAAAAGCATGAGCAGCAAGAAAATTAGCCTTTATAACAATATCACATTCTTCTTTCAACCTACGAATCACACGCAACATCTTTAACTCACTTTCGGTATTTAATCCATAGCCTGATTTTATTTCAACAGCTCCCGTTCCTAAACATTTTATTTCTTCAATTCTGACATACGCATCTTCAAACAATTCCTGTTCCGAAGCAGATCTTAATCGCTCTGCGGAATTTAAAATCCCCCCGCCTCTTTTTGCTATTTCTTCGTATGACAAACCTTTTATCTTATCTATATATTCTATTTCTCTACTACCTTTATAAACCAAATGTGTATGTGAATCACAGAATGAAGGTAAAACATAACCATTATCAGCATCAAAATCAAAATCAAAGTTCTGTTCTTTATCCAATTCCGTCATACGACCAAAGCACTCAAACTTACCATTATTACAAATTAGATAGGCATCATTGATTATGTTCAGATTATCCATATCCTTTCCACATACTGCTATTGCTCTTTTATCCGTTTCTACACCTGCAAGACCTTTAATATTCCTTATAATTGTTCTCATATTCCTAAACTTATAATAAAATTTATGTGCAAATGTACGAAAACAAAGTAAAAAATTCAAAAAGCCTATTTTTACAAAGAAGAAATAACAACAATCATTTTCAACCTTCTAAATTTGATTTCTAAATAATCAAAATTATTTTGTGCTTAATCAAGATTTATTCCCAAATAATCAAAATTTATTAGCAATTAATCAAGATTTATCGCTATTGTTACACAATTAATATTTTTTACGCCGTGCAATAAAGATTTATTTTGCAAAATATTTTTCCGATATGGAGAATTTCAAAATTATATTTCTGCAACATAAATAATTAGTAATAATAACAAATATATATGTATCTAAATTATTCTTAACCAAATATATTCAAATAAAATAAAACAACTTTTTTATTTTTATTACTTTTGCAACCTCAAATTATTAAAGATAATGAAATACAAACAGGAAGATAAAAACTTTAACCGTTATTGCGTTACAACTGCTTTACCTTATGCAAATGGTCCTGTGCATATTGGACATTTGGCAGGCGTTTACATTCCGGCGGATATTTATGTAAGATATTTAAGAGCAAATAACGAAGATGTTGTTTTCATTGGCGGAAGCGATGAACACGGCGTCCCCATTACAATAAAGGCACGAAAAGAAGGCGTTACTCCTCAGCAGATTGTTGACAGATACCATGAGATTATTAAACGCTCTTTTGAGGAATTTGGCATTTCATTTGACATTTATTCTCGCACATCTTCAAAAATTCATAACGAAACAGCATCAGATTTTTTCAAAAAACTCTACGATGCAGGCAAGTTCATAGAGCAAATAAGTGAGCAATACTACGACGAAGAGGCTAAAACTTTCCTTGCTGACAGGTATATCACAGGAACTTGTCCTCATTGCGGTAATGAGAAAGCTTACGGAGACCAGTGTGAAGCGTGCGGAAGCAGTCTTTCTCCAATTGAATTGCTAAATCCAAAGAGTGCATTGAGCGGTAATGAGCCTGTATTGAGAAAAACAAAGCACTGGTATTTGCCCTTGAATGATTATGAAACGTTTATGAAAGAATGGATTTTAGATGGGCATAAAGACTGGAAAGCAAACGTTTATGGACAGTGTAAAAGTTGGATTGAACAGGGATTGCAGCCAAGAGCCGTAACAAGAGACTTGGACTGGGGAGTGAAAGTACCTCTTGCGGATACGGAAGGAAAAGTTTTATATGTTTGGTTTGATGCTCCCATAGGTTACATTTCCAATACAAAAGAATTATGCGGCGATGACTGGGTAAAGTGGTGGAAAAATAAGGATACCAAACTTGTACATTTTATTGGAAAAGACAACATAGTTTTTCATTGTATAATTTTCCCCGCAATGTTGAAAGCGGAAGGTTCTTTTATTCTTCCTGCAAATGTACCTGCAAATGAGTTTTTGAATTTGGAAGGCGATAAAATATCTACATCAAGAAACTGGGCAGTATGGTTGCATGAATATCTTAATGATTTCAAAGACAAACAGGATGTTCTTCGTTATGTTCTTTGTGCCAATGCTCCTGAAACAAAAGATAATGACTTCACGTGGAAGGATTTTCAGACTAGAAATAATTCGGAACTTGTAGCTATACTTGGCAACTTTGTAAACAGAACACTGGTTTTAACTCACAAATTCTTTGACGGCAAAGTCCCTCAAACTAATAACTTAACTCAATTAGAAAAAGATGTAATCAGAGATGTAGCCTCTTATCCTCAAAAGACAGGCAGCGCTATTGAAAATTACAAGTTTCGCGAAGCTTTAATGGAAGTGATGAATCTTGCAAGACTTGGTAATAAATATTTGACTGAATGTGAACCTTGGAAACTTATAAAGACAGATAAAGATAGAACCGCAACGGTATTAAATTTAAGTTTGCAAATTTGTGCCGGTCTGGCTGTATTGTGTGAGCCTTTTCTTCCTTTCACTGCAAAAAAACTCTCGACAATGCTTAATTTACCAAAGTTAAACTGGACAGATGCCGGCAAATGCAATTTATTAAGCGAAGGTTCTGCAATAGAAAAACCTGAATTGTTGTTTGAACAAATAGATGACAAAACAATAGAAAACCAAATGCAAAGACTGGAAAACATAAAGAAAGAGAACGCTCTTTCCAATGCAAAGGTTGAACATCAAAAAAATAATATAAGCTTTGAAGATTTTGTTAAAATAGATATTAGAACGGCTACCATCTTAGAAGCAGAAAAAGTTACTAAAACAAAGAAATTACTAAAACTTACTATTGATACGGGTTTGGATAAAAGGACTATTGTAAGTGGCATAGCTGAATACTATGAACCTGAAGATATTATTGGCAAGCAGGTTTGTGTGCTTGTTAATCTTGAACCTAAGGAATTAAAAGGTATAACTTCGCAGGGAATGATTTTAATGGCAGAAAACGCTGACGGATCTTTGCATTTTATCCAGCCATCTACAATAATAAACAATGGTAGCGAAGTTAGATAGTAATACCAATATTAGTTTGTACAAATAATATAAATCAAAACATAAATAAATAATATGAGATTAAAAGATAAAATAGCAATTATCACCGGTGGTTCTGCAGGTATTGGAGAAGCAACTGCCATTAAATTTGCAACAGAGGGTGCAAAAGTAATTATTTGGGACTTGGATGAAGCGCGTGGCAATGATTTAGCCACAAAGATTAACGCAATTTTTATGAAAGTTAATACTGCAAAATTTGAAGAAGTAGAAAATGCAGCTAAAGAAGTTAATAACAAATTCGGTCGTATTGATATTTTGATAAATAATGCAGGAATAACTCGCGATGCTACGTTAAAAAAAATGACGATAGAACAATGGCAACAAGTTATTGATGTAAATTTAACCGGGGTATTCTATTGCATAAAGGCAGTTAGTGAATATATGCTTGCAAATAATTATGGCAGAATAGTAAATGCTTCTTCTGTGGTTGGACTCTACGGTAATTTTGGACAAACTAATTACGTTGCTACAAAAAGCGGTTTAATTGGAATGACTAAAACACTTGCTCGTGAATTAGGTCGCAAAGGAATTACTGTTAATTGTGTTGCACCCGGATTTATTGCAACGGAAATGGTCGCCAAAATGCCTGACAATGTTATTGAAACAATGAAAGCTAAAGTTCCTTTGCAACGTTTAGGAAAACCTGATGAAATAGCTAACGCATATTGTTTTCTTTCCAGTGACGAAGCGGCATATATAAATGGTCATACGCTTTCCGTTGACGGAGGAATGACGGTATAATCGCCTGCAATATTTTTCTATAATATAAATGAAATTATATTTATATATATAATAATATTTCATAATTGCGTTTATATTAAAAAAAAGAGTATATTTGCAAGTGAAAATAATAAATTTATAACAATAAACAAAAATGAAAAAAATAATTTTAATCCTTATTGCAGTTATTGGTTTGGGCTTGTTTGCATCAAGTTGTTCTTCACAGCGTTGCGAAACTTATAAAAGTACAAATCATTATAGAGTATAATTATTCATGGAACAAATTGAAGCATTGTTACAAAAAAGCATATTCAAAATTTTTGAATATGCTTTTTTGTAGTATCTTTCAATTACGTTTTATTAGAAACACACATTTCCTACAATTAAAACTTATATTTATGTGAAGGAATACATATTTCCAATAGCCATAAGCACTTTTTGAAAACACAACTGTTAAACATCAAAAATTTAATTTTTTTATTCAAAATAAAGCATAATGAAAATAAAGAGTTAAAAAAGTAAAATCAAAAAAATTTCAGAGTGCTGTAACTTTTCACTACCTTTGTTCGTCTTAACAATGTTTTCACAAAAGAAGGAAAGATGACAGCAAAGGACTATAACAGATGTGTAAATGACTATAGCAATGGAATATATCGCTTCCTGCAACGGCTCATTG
>JAISUE010000060.1 GCA_031272245.1 Bacteroidales bacterium | reverse complement strand
ATATTATATAAGAGTTCTGAACAATGACATCAGCAGAACACAGAAGCTGATAGTTAACAAATAATAAATCCTTAGGGATTTGAATACGAACGGGCAGGTGAAAACCTGCCCGTTTTTTTGTTTGTAAAAGAAAAACTTTTTCTCAACACTAAGTAATTTTTGCAGACATATATATGCAAACTTCATAACACTAAAAAACATTTAAATTTACGATTTAAATGTTTTAAGCACGAATTAAAATTTTTTTTACCCTCTGAAAATGTTTTTGATGAGTAGTAATAATGTTTTTAAGAAGTTGAAAATGGATTGTTGAGTTTTCAAAAATAATAAGTTATGCTTAAAAGGATTTATAAAGATATGTAAATTTTACAACGACTGTTAGTGTGTGTGAAATAAATTTTGGCTGTTTTATTACATGTTGCAGCAAAAAAAAAGTGAATTGGTATATAAAAACCAATCCACCTCACTTTAATATGAATAAATTATATATTATATTATTTAGCGCAAAGTGCCGCTAAAGCAATAGAATACATTTTTGTTTTTGTACTGTCGCCTCTTGATGAGAGAACACAAGGAACTTTTGCTCCAACAACCATTGCTGCTAATTCTGATTTTGCAAATTTAGTTGCAGTTTTGTAAAATACGTTTCCTGCTTCAATGTTTGGCCATACTAAACAATCAGCATCTCCTGCTACTTCTCCTTTTAATTTTTTGATTTCTGCACTTTCTCTGTCAATAGCAACATCCATTGCTAATGGACCATCAACTAATGCTCCTTTAATCTGACCGCGATTTGCCATCATTGTTATCAATGCTGCATCAACACATGCTTGCATTCCTACACTCATTTGTTCGGTTGCAGCAATTATGGCAACTTTTGGTGTAGAGATTCCAAGTGTTTTAGCTGTATTTATAACATAATTAGTTATAGCAACTTTTTGCGCAAAATCCGGAGCAGGAATAATTGCAACATCAGAAGTAACCAATAATTTGTGATATGTTGGCACTTCAAATACCGTTACGTGAGAAAGTACGGGTTTTCCTGCGGGCATTAAACCTTTTTCTTTGTTTAAAATAGCACGCATATACTTATCTGTGGTGCAAAGACCTTTCATAAGTACATCACCTTCTCCATTATTGATTAACTCTACGGCTTTGTTTGCTGCTTTTTGTTCATCTGCCTCCTGTACAAGAGAGTACTTTGTAACATCAATACCTTCTTCTTTGCAAACTTTTTTGATGGTTTCAATATCTCCTACCAAAGTAGCATCAATAATTCCTAAATCCGTAGCCATAGATGTTGCACCAATTGTATGAGAATCGTTGGCAAAAGCGGCAACTAATCGTTTTTTCCCTTTTGCCTTTACTTCTGTGATAATATCGTCTAAACGTGTAATCATTTGATTTATCAATTATATTTATATTATTTTTTTGATTTTGAAGTTGCAAAGGTACAATTTTTCTTTATTTTTGACAAACGTTAATAATATGTAATGTTTTTGGGAAAAATTTCTTTATTTTATTGTTATAAAAATAGTGTTTTATTTTTTGATTATTTGATAAAAAAATGAAAAGGTATATATTAAATAAAATATCATAACCTTTTACCGAATGATTAGCAAAGAAAATATTACTTTTGCCAAACTAAAAATAAATAAAACGAATCAAATAATGATAAATACAACAGAACTGAATGCAAATCCTTTGGTACATGCAATTGGAAAGTTGTCAAAGGATTTTACAAAAGCCGATATTATAAAATATATTGAAAATAACGGTATAAAAATGGTGGATTTCCATTACATTGCAGGAGATGGCAGATTGAAGACTCTTAATTTTGTCATAAATGATAAAGAATATTTAGATCAAATTCTTACTCTTGGAGAACGTGTTGATGGGTCTTCACTTTTTGGTTTTATGGAAGCGGGTAAAAGTGATATTTATGTTATTCCACGCTTTTGTACGGCATTTCTTAATCCATTTAGAGAGGGTACAATAAGTTTTTTATGCTCATATTTTCATAAATCAGGTAATTTTCTGCAAACTTCAGCGGAATATACTTTGAGAAAAGCAGTAGAAAGTTTTCAAATGGCTACAAATAATATGGAATTTTACGCTATGGGTGAGTTAGAATACTATGTTATCTCTCATAAAGAAGAGTTTTTTAATGCCAAGGATCAAAAAGGTTATCACGAATCTACACCTTTTGCAAAATTTGAAGATTTTCGCACGGAAGTAATGCAATTGATTGCTGCTTGTGGTGGAAAAATAAAATATGGACACAGTGAAGTTGGGAATTTTTCTATTGGAGATACATATTATGAACAGAACGAAATAGAGTTTTTACCTGTTCCTGTACTTGAAGCTGCTGACCAAATTCTTTTAGCAAAATGGTTGATTCGTACATTAGCAAATTATAAGTATGGATACAATATTACTTTTGCACCTAAAATAACTCTTGGAAAAGCAGGAAGTGGTATGCATATTCATACACAAATAATAAAAAACGGCGAAAATAAGTATGTAGAAAACGGAGAGTTGAGCAATGTTGCAAAGAAAGCAATCGCAGGATTTATGAGACTTGCGGGATCAATTACATCTTTTGGAAACACAAATCCTACGTCATATTTAAGACTTGTTCCTAATCAAGAAGCTCCTACAACAATATGTTGGGGAGATAGAAACCGTTCTACTCTTGTTCGTGTACCATTGGGTTGGAGAACAACTTTGAATATGTGTAAAATTGCTAATCCGCTTGAACCGAATACTCATCCTAAATATACAGATAAGCAGTCAATAGAATTTAGAGCTTCTGACGGAACAGCAAATATATATCTGCTGTTAGCATCATTAGTTGTTGCTGCTCGAGAAGGATTTGAAATGGAGAACGCATTAGATATTGTCGAAAAAACGTATGTTTCGGTAAATATACATAAAGATATATCTGAAATAACATCACATCATTTGGAAGCTTTGCCTGCTTCTTGCGAAGAATCTGCTGATAAGTTGGAAAGGGATAGAGAGATTTATGAAAAATATGAAGTATTTAGCAAAGATTTAATAGATGCAACAATAAATAAATTGCGATCTTATAACGATAAAAATCTGCGTTCGGAATTGGAAAATGACCCTGAAAGAATGCAGGAATTTGTAGAAAAATACTTTCATTGTTAATTCTAATCACATTTTGGCTCATAATATACAACGGCGTCTCATTCGTTTGAGACGCTGTTGTGTATTTATAGATAATTTAAAAAGTTTTATTTTTGTAATATGGTTTTTACAGGAAAAAACAGATTAAAAAACGACTTAAAACAGTCTTATAAAGGTTTTATGCTATGGAAGATAAAGTATCTGTCCGAGCGACAAACTATGATAGTATTAAGTTTCATTGTGGGAATTTTTTGCGGACTTGCATCTGTAATATTGAAAAATGTGGTGCATTTTACCTATTTGCTCATTACAGATCTTTCGTGGTTTTCAAAGAGTACAGCAAATATTTTGTTTTTGGCATATCCAATGATTGGAATAACTCTAACAATCTTTGTTATTAAATATTTTATTAAAGATGATTTATCGCATGGGGTAAGTAAAGTGTTATATGCAATATCAATGAAGAAAGGTAAGATGAAAAGGCATAACTGTTATTCATCAATGTTTACTTCTTCATTAACTGTTGCTTTTGGCGGTTCAGTAGGTTTGGAAGCACCAATAGTATTAACGGGTAGTGCTATTGCATCTAATATAGGTTCATTTTTTAGAGTGAATTATAAATGTATGCTTACGCTTTTGGGATGTGGCGCTGCAGGTGCTATTGCAGGAGTTTTCAAAGCGCCAATTGCAGGAATACTTTTTGTCTTTGAAGTGCTGATGCTTGATTTAACTATGAGTACTGCAATACCTTTACTTATATCAGCTATTTCTGCTGCAATGATTTCCTACTTCTTTCTTGGACAGGATGTAGAATTTTTTTATAAAGTTACAACTCCTTTTGAATTGCAAAAGATAATCCCCTTTATGATATTAGGAATCATTTCAGCAGTTATCTCTCTTTATTTTCTGAAAATAAATAAATGGGTGGCAAAAATTTTTAAAGCAATGAAACAATGGGAAAAAATACTCATTGGTGGTTCTATACTCGGAGTGTTAGTTTATTTGTTCCCTCCATTGTTTGGAGAAGGTTATTCTGCGTTAAGAGATTTGCTATCCAATAATACGGAACATTTGTTACAAAACAGTTTCTTTTTTGATTATCGTAATAACACATGGTTGATATTGGGTGTTTTATTAGCCATTATTTTTCTAAAAGCATTTGCCACATCAGTAACTCTTTCGTCAGGTGGAGTTGGTGGAACGTTTGCACCTTCACTTTTTATAGGTGGATTTGTTGGATTTTTTGTGGCAAAGGTTATCAATATGACGGGATTGATAGTTGTTGCCGAAAGTAATTTTGCTTTGGTTGGTATGGCTGCTGTTATGGCTGGAGTTATGCATGCTCCTTTGACTGCCACATTTCTTATTGCAGAAATAACGGGCGGTTATGCTCTTTTCGCACCTTTAATGATTGCAACAACGGTGAGTTATGTAGTTCTTAAACCATTTGCCAAATATTCCATATACACAGAAACACTTGCAAAACAAGGAGCTTTAACAACTCATGATAAAAATCGTTCAGCCTTACAGTTTATGAACAAAAACAAAATTATTGAATATAATTTTGTGAAACTTTATCCTGATGAACATTTGCGAGATATTGTTAAGGCGGTAGAAGTGTCTTCCCGTAATATTTTTCCTGTGGTTGAAAAAGATGATACGTTTTTGGGAATAGTTGTTCTTGACGACATCCGACATCTGCTTTTCAAACCTGAATTTTATAATAAATATAAAGTAACTGATTTTATGCGATATTCTCCTCTTTTCATAGCCGATTTAAATGATTCTATGGAGAAAATTATTAATAAGTTTAGAGGGTCGGACAGATATACAATAATCATAACTGATAATGGAAAATTTGTCGGTGCTATGACAAGAGCAAATGTTTTTGCAGCATATCAACGATATATGCAAGAAATATCAGAAGAATAAAATTAAATTTCGCAGTTTTTTTAGACAGAATTTTGATATTTAATCATTATTACTTGAATATTATTTACAAAATACAATTTCAAATAAACTTTGAAGATATAGTTTTTACCATCTAATAACTAATTTTACTATTTTTGCGGCTTGAAATAAAAAAAATAACAATATGACAAAAAAAACAATAACTTTATTTACATGTGTATTAACCTTAATTAATGTTGCTTTTGCACAGGGGCATATTTTTGAAATAAAAGATATTATAAATAGAAAGTATTATCCTGTTAATATTTATGGAATGCAATTTATGGGGGATAGTGACAACTACTGTTTCACAAAAGATGGAAAAACATTATGGATTGGCAACAAAAAGACTCAGCCTCAAGAAATGGTAATAGCAAAAGATATAGATGAGAATCTTTCTTTTTTTGATTTTATTCCATTGAATGATAAGGAATTTACATTTTTTACAGGTGATATTCTTTATAAATACAATATGGAAACTAAACAAAAAACAGTTATAACAAAACTTCAACAGACAGAAAATACTTCCGCTTTTGAATTAGCTAATAATAATATAGCTTATGTCTATGAAGATAATGTTTGGATTGCAACACCACAGTATAATAAGCAGGTAACAAAAGATGGGAATAAAAAGGGAGGAATAGTTTATGGACAGGCAGTTCATAGAAATGAATTTGGAATAAACAAAGGTTTTTTCTTTTCAGATAAAGGTAATAAATTAGCTTTTTATCGTATGGATGAATCTATGGTAGCTGAATATCCGCTTGTTAATACTGCCGCCAGAGAAGGTGAAGAAGTTCCTATCAGGTATCCAATGGCAGGAATGAAAAGTCATGAAGTTTTAATAATGATTTATGATTTACAAATGCAAAAGTTAGTTACATTGAAAACGCGTAAAAATGAAAGTATAGAAGAACGAGAAATGTATTTAACAAACATAAGTTGGAGTGTGGATGAACAGACAGTTTATGTGCAGAAATTAAATCGTAAACAAAATCATTTATGGCTTGAAGCTTATGATGCAAACACAGGTGAATTAAAAAAAGTATTATTTGATGAAATTAGTAATAAATACGTTGAACCTGAAAAACCAATAGTATTTTTACCTAAAACTCCAACGCAATTTTTGTTTTTCAGTGAAAGAGATGGTTTTCAACACTTGTATTTGTATGATATTAACGGTTCTCTTGTTAAACAATTAACCAAAGGTAAATGGATGGTTACGGAAGTTTGTGGTTTTAATGCAAAAGGAGATGAAATATTTTTTTATGGAACAAAGGATAGTCCTTTGGAACATAATCTTTATGGAGTGAATTTGAAATCAGGGAAAATAATACGTTACACAAAAGAATCAGGAACTCATTATGTGGCGATAAATAAAAAAGGTGATTTGTTTTTAGATTCATATTCAAATAAAGAAACCCCATCCGTAACTATTTTGACTGATAATAACGGTAAAGTTTTACAGACTTTGAATAGAAGTGAGAATCCTTTAGCTGATGTTGCTTTGCCTTCAATAGAACTTGGTACATTACAAATTGAAAATGGAATAGATTTATATTACAGGATGATTAAGCCTCACGATTTTAATCCAAATAAAAAGTATCCGGTTATTGTTTATGTTTATGGAGGTCCGCATGCACAGTTGGTTACTAATAATTGGTTGTGCGGGGGAAATCTTTTCTTTTTGTTTCTTGCACAGCAAGGTTATATTGTTTGGACAATAGATTCACGAGGTTCTGCTAATAGAGGATTTGATTTTGAGAGTGCCATTTGGCATAATTGTGGTTCAATAGAAGTGGCAGACCAGATGACAGGGGTTAATTATTTGAAATCATTACCATATATTGACAGTACAAGAATAGGCATTGATGGTTGGAGTTATGGAGGTTTCATGACAATAAGTCTTATGTTGAAGAATTCAGGTGTTTTCAAAACGGCTACAGCTGGCGGACCTGTCATAGATTGGAAATGGTATGAGATTATGTATGGAGAGCGTTATATGGGAACGCCAGAGGATAATAATGAAGGTTACGAGAATGCCAGCTTGTTGAATTATGTGGATAATCTGACAGGCAAATTACTTGTAATACATGGAGCACAAGATAACACTGTTGTAATGCAACATTCTTTAGAGTTTATAAAAACGTGTATTAAACATGGCAAACAGGTAGATTATTTTATCTATCCGGACCATGAACATAATGTAAGAGGTAAAGACCGTTTGCATTTATATCAAAAAATATTTGATTATCACAAGGCTAATTTATAAATAGCATAATAAAAAGGTTTCTCTATTTAGAGAAACCTTTTTTATTTTATGATGCATTAGAACTTGCTTACATATCCATTTCAGCTTGACGCAGTTTTTGAACATAAATAGCTTTAAGTCTTCTGCTTCTTGCCACTACTGAAGGCTTGGTGAATTGTTTTCTTGTGCGAAGTTCTCTGATTACACCGGTTTTTTCAAACTTACGTTTCAGTTTTTTCAACGCTCTTTCAATGTTTTCACCCTCTTTAATAGGAACAATAATCATAAATAATACCTCTTTCTTTTTTGGTTAATAAATAAAAATTAATTTTTTGAAGTTGCAAAGATAGTAATAAAATTTGAATTACCGAAATTTTACTGAATTTTACAACAAAAACAAGGTTGCGAGAAGTTGTCAAGTAAAATAAATTGACACAATTTGTATGGATATTTTCAACGTATCTATAAATGGTAAAATGTTTTTAATGAATGAATAATTGCGTAATTTAATAAATATATTATAGTAATTGGTAATGTATTACTTCTGAATTTATGATTATGAAAGTATTGCATTGTAACGCTTTACAAAAACTTTGTTTTAATAAATTAAAGTCAAGAAATAATTTTCTAAATCTTTGTTTTTAAATTTAAAAACAAAATAATATTTTTACAAATTCAAAACTTGCAATATGATAATAGTTACATTGAGAAGTTTTTTGTAAATTATGAAAACATAAATCTTTTAATTGCGAAATTATTAATAATTTACGGCAAATACAACTCTACAAAAAATATCATTCATTGGATAACAAACTTAAAGATGAAGCAAAATATTGTTACTGATTGTTTGTTTTTCTTCTTGTAAAACAAACAAAATATAATAAGAAAATATAATAATAGTGGATAATCAATAACATATCAATATTTAAATGTTAAAGAATACAGCACATATTTATATATTTATGAATTTGACCTTATAAAAGAATTTTCAGCAGGTTATTGGAAAGTAGAAAATAAAAAGATTATTTTGAATAGTGACATTGGAATAGCAAAGCAAACAAATATACGCATATATCTAATTATTCATATTACAGCAACAATTCTGTTAATAGAATAGACTCTGTTTGAATGGTATGGCTGTTACTTGCCTGCGACATCGCTCAATCAAATTCTAAATTTTTTACCTATTTATTTCACAATAAACTTCATATTATTTATTCCCTGTGTGGTATGAATTTTAGCGATGTAACTACCTTTTGCAAACTTTGAAACATCCACAGTTGCAGATTTGTCTTTTAACTCTTTTGAGTAAATAATTTGACCGAAAGTGTTAGAGATTTCAATTTTAAGAATCGGAACAGAAGTTGAG
>JAISUE010000023.1 GCA_031272245.1 Bacteroidales bacterium | reverse complement strand
CTTTAAAACTCGTTTGCACGGATTGACAAATCGTTTGCACGGTTTGAAAACTCGTTTGCACGGTTTGAAAACTCGTTTGCACGGATTGAAAACTCGTTTGCACGGCTTGAAAACTCGTTTGCACGGCTTGAAAACTCGTTTGCACGGTTTGAAAACTCGTTTGCAAACGCTTCAAAATTGTTTTGTATCCATGAATTAACACACACAAACACAGAAAAAAACATTATTTCAAATTTAAATTTAATAGAAAAATGACGAAAGCATTTCAAAACATGGGAATTGCGGATTTTTTAGATTTCGCACATAATTTCAACGTAAAATTGCAAAATTATGCGACCACTTTCAGCATTCCCGATCTCGCCGTTACGAAATTCGAAACCGACCTTGGACAATTACAGGGTTATCAGGATGAAATCGTTGAAGGCGACCACGATTAAGGCAGCAAAAACGGGGATTATGGGTACAACAGGAAAATACGGCGTTTAAATAACAGTGAAATGACAATTAAACGATTGATATGATGGATGAAAAATGTATCTTTCGTATTGAATATATACAATTCAAAAAAAAGTTATAAATTTGCAATATTCTAAAACGAGAATATATTTTCTCTTAAAGTTTTTTGAAACTAAAAAAATATCTGATATGAAACAAATTAAAAGTGCTTTGATTTCCGTATTTTACAAGGACGGATTAGACAAAATAGTGAGACGTTTGAACGACTTGGATGTTAAAATTTATTCCACAGGTGGAACGTACAATTTCATAACTGAATTGGGCGTAAAAGCCGAAAAAGTTGAAGATTTAACCGGGTATCCATCTATTTTAGGTGGAAGAGTCAAAACTTTACACCCTAAAGTTTTCGGAGGAATACTTGCAAGACGCAACGAAAGAGATGACCAAATTGCAATGGACAAGTATGAAATTCCCTCTATAGATTTAGTTATCGTGGATTTGTATCCATTTGAAAAAACTGTTGCTACACCGGACGCAAAACATGAAGACATAGTAGAAAAAATAGATATTGGAGGTATTTCTCTTATCCGTGCCGCTGCCAAAAACTTTAATGATGTGTTGATTGTACCAAGTGTAGAGTATTATTCTGAATTGCTTGACATTCTAAAAACAGGTAATGGACAAACCGATTTGGATACACGTCGCCGTTTTGCTGCTTATGCTTTCGCCGTATCTTCGCATTATGACAGTGCAATTTTTAATTGGTTCAACCAAAAAGAGAATGTGCCTGCTTTTCGTATGAGTGTCAATAAAGAAACAGTGTTGCGTTACGGAGAAAATCCACATCAGAAAGGTTATTTTTATGGCGATTTCACAGCAATGTTTGAGCAGTTGAATGGAAAGGATATTTCGTATAATAACATTGGAGATATTGATGCGGCATGTAATCTCATAGACGATTTTACCGACACTACTTTCGCTATCATTAAACACAACAATGCTTGCGGACTTGCCACGAGAAATTCGTTAAGTGATGCATATAAAGCTGCTTTGGCTGGCGATCCCGTAAGTGCATTCGGTGGTGTTTTGGTTACCAATCGCACCATAGATAAAGAGACCGCCGAAGCCATGAATACTTTATTTATGGAGATTTGTATTGCACCTGATTATTCTGAAGAGGCTTTGGAAATTTTGAAGTCAAAGAAAAATCGTATTCTGTTGAAGCGAAATATCATTAGTAATAATTCTTTGCGTCAGTATCGGTCAGCGTTGAATGGGGTGTTGGTACAGGACAAAGACAATATTGTTGAAAAATCCGAAGAGTTACAAAGTGTAACCCACAGAACATTGACAGATGAGGAAAAGAAAGATCTTGTTTTCGCAAATAAATTAGTGAAACACACCAAGAGCAATGCTATAGTGCTTGCAAAAGGTCTGCAATTATATGCGAGTGGCACAGGACAAACATCCAGAGTTGATGCTTTAAAACAAGCTATCGCCAAAGCAAAGGGATTTGGTTTTGATTTACACGGAGCGGTTATGGCTTCCGATGCTTTTTTCCCATTTCCTGATTGTGTAGAAATTGCACATGAAGAAGGCATTGACTTAGTTATTCAGCCGGGCGGTTCAATAAAAGATAACTTAACTGTAGAATATTGTGAAAAGCACAATATGGCAATGGCTGTTACAGGATTTCGCCATTTCAAACATTAGAAAGATATAATATGTTGTAGAGATTTTCTCACTTCTTCATCTGTCTGTAAGAGGTCATCATAATTAGGACTGGCTATATAATGATGTTTCATCATAGCGTCTTCAATTATTTTCGGTATATCATTAAAACTTATTTTTTCATTTAAGAATGCTGCAACTGCCATTTCATTTGCAGCATTCATTATTGCAGGAATATTTCCTCCCTGTTCCATAGCTTTGTATGCAAGTTCCAAACAAGCAAATGTTTTTGTATCCGGCTTTTCAAATGTTAGAGAATTTAATGAAAACAAATCCAACGTTTCAAAGTTATTTTTCAAACGTTCCGGAAAAGTCAGTGCATATTGAATAGGTAATCTCATATCAGGCAAACCTAATTGTGCCTTTATTGAACCGTCTGCAAACTCAACCAAAGAATGTATTATAGATTGCCTGTGTACTGCTACTTTTATGTTGTTTGCCTCTACGCCAAAAAGCCAGTGTGCTTCTATCATTTCCAATCCTTTATTCATCAAGGTAGCAGAATCTATAGTAACTTTTTTACCCATTGACCAGTTGGGGTGATTTAATGCTTGTTTCAGAGAGACTTTTTCTAATTGTTCTATATTGTATCCATAAAAAGGACCTCCACTTGCTGTTAAATAAACAGTTTTGGGAGGATTATTTTCTTCTCCTATCAAACACTGAAAAATAGCGCTATGTTCGGAATCAACAGGTAAAATTGGAACATTATGTCTGATAGCTTCATTAATTACCAATTCTCCGCCAACAACAAGCGTTTCTTTATTAGACAGCGCTATTGCTTTTCCACTCTTAACAGCAGATAACACAGGTTCAAGTCCGGAAAAACCAACCATAGATGCAAGAACTATGTCCACACTTTGCATTGTAACAACATCACATATTGTTTCTTTTCCTGCAAAAACCTTCACATCCGTATGTTCTAAAGCTACTTTTAATGGACTGTAAAATTCTTTATTTGCAATCACTACGCAATTTGGTTCGAATTTCAAAGCCTGCTCTGCAAGTAATTGCCAATTTGAGTTAGCAGTTAAAACTTCTACACATAATACATCTTTATGATCTGAAATAACTTCTAATGCTTGTGTTCCTATTGATCCTGTAGAACCTAAAATAGCTATATGTCGTTTGTTTTTCATTTAACAGTCTTTTATTATATTTACAAAGATTTGCAAAAATAGTATTTTTTATTGAACTTTATTATCTATTTTTACTATTTTTGCCCACTAAAATACAGATATAAAAATGAAATACAACATTATTGTTATTGGAAGTGGTCCTGGTGGCTACGTAGCTGCCGTTAGAGCAGCACAACTTGGTTATAAAACAGCAGTTGTTGAAAGAGAAAATTTAGGAGGCATTTGCTTAAATTGGGGTTGTATCCCTACAAAAGCCCTACTGAAATCAGCACAAGCATTTGCCTATGCTAAACATTCAGATAATTATGGGGTAGAAATAACAGGAGAAGTCAAAGCCAATATTTCAAAAATGGTTGAACGGTCTCGCGGAGTTGCAGCAGCCATGAACAAAGGTGTTGAAATGTTGATGAAAAAAAACGGAATAGATGTTATAAATGGTGAAGCAAAACTCGTATCTTCTTCAACAATAGAGGTTAAAAATGGTGAAGAAATAACAAAATATGAAGCCGAACATATTATTTTAGCAACCGGAGCGAGAAGTAAATCTTTAGCAAACCTGCCACAAGATGGCAAAAAAATAATTGGTTATCGGGAAGCTATGACTCTAAAAGAGCAACCTGCAACAATGGTTGTCGTAGGTTCCGGTGCAATAGGCAGTGAATTTGCTCATTTTTATCAAACAATCGGAACACAGGTTACGCTTATTGAATTTATGTCCAGAATTGTTCCAAATGAAGATGAAGAAGTTAGTAGCACTTTACAAAGATGTTTCAAAAAAAATGGAATGAAAATTATGACTTCTGCCTCAGTTGAGAAAGTAGAAATTGGAGAAAACGGCAAATGTATAGTGCATATTCAAAGCAAAAAAGGAGATGAAATCGTAGAAGCAGATGTAGTTTTGTCTGCTGTTGGCGTAGAACCGAACATCCAAAATCTCGGTTTAGAAAAAATTGGCGTGAATACTGATAGAGGAAAAATAGTAGTTGATGATTTTTACCGTACAAATATCAAAGGGATTTACGCTATTGGAGACATAGTTAAAGGGCAAGCTTTGGCACATGTTGCTTCACGCGAGGCTGTAATTTGCGTAGAAAATATTCACGGATTAAGAACTTTACCTCTTAATTATGACAACATTCCTGCATGTACTTACACTAATCCTGAAATTGCATCTTGCGGTTTGACAGAAATAAGAGCAAAAGAAGAAGGAAAAAACATAAAAATCGGTAAATTTATGTACATGGCTTCAGGAAAAGCTGCCGCTGCCGGCAACAGAGACGGCTTTATTAAAGTGGTAATTGACCAAGATACAGACAAAATACTCGGATGTTCAATGATTGGAGATAACGTTACTGAAATGATTTATCAAATAATTACCGCAAGAGAAAACGGACTTACCGCTACAGAAGTCTTAAAAGCGGTTGCACCTCATCCAACAATGAGCGAAGGAGTTATGGAAAGTTTAGAAGCAACTCACGGAAAAGCTATTCACGGATAAGATATTCTATAAAAATTCAGTGAAAAAAGAACTGTTAAACACACTAAAACAATACTGGGGTTATGATTTTTTGCGACAAGGTCAGCAAGAAGTCATAACCTCAGTTCTTAATAATCAGGACACACTGGCACTAATGGCAACAGGGAGCGGAAAAAGTCTTTGTTTTCAACTGCCCGCAATGATGAAAAACGGCATTTGCATTATAATTTCTCCTCTTATTTCGTTGATGAAAGACCAAGTTTCAGATTTGGAAAAGAGAAATATCAAAGCAAAAATGCTATCTTCCGAAATGTTTTCAAGAGAAATTGAAGCAGTACTTAACGTTGCTGTCAATAACAGACTTAAATTTTTATTCATTGCTCCTGAAAGACTGTTGAGCAATCAGTTTATTGAACATTTTAAACAGATGAATGTATGTCTAATTGTTGTTGATGAAGCCCATTGTATATCACTTTGGGGACACGATTTCCGACCTTCATATCTTAAAATTCCCAAGTTAAGACAATATAAACCTGATATTCCTATACTCGCACTGACTGCTACAGCTACAAAAGAGGTAACTGATGAAATACAATCCCTTTTACTGTTCAAAAAAAATAATGTTTTACGTACATCTTTCCTGAGAAAAAATCTCAATTATCTTATTTTTAAAGAAAAAAATAAAGCAGAAAAAATTGCAAATCTTTACAATGAATTACAAGGCTGCGGATTAGTCTATGCAAGAAGCAGAGAAAAAACCGAAAAGTTAGCAAAAGAATTACAAAATCTTGGGATAAATGCAATGTCATATCACGCCGGACTAAATCTAAAAGAAAGAAATTTAAGACAAAATCTCTGGCAAAATGATAAAATTCCTCTTATTGTTGCAACAACAGCTTTCGGAATGGGCATCAATAAACCTGATGTTAAATATGTTATTCACGTTGATTTACCTGAAAATATGGAAGCTTTTTTTCAGGAAACAGGCAGAGCAGGTCGCAATGGTGAGGAAGCTTATGTAATAACTCTTTATACCGACAAAGATATTTACGCTTTACGCTACAGAATAAAGGGTAGTTTTCCAAATGAAAATGAGATAAAAGCAGTGTATAATGCCCTGTTTAACTATTATTCCATACCTATTGGAGCAGGAAAAAACACAAGTTTTGGATTTGATTTTGTTAATTTTATTGAGAAATATCACCTTAATCCTCTAACAACTTTCCATATTTTGCATTATTTAGAACGGCAAGATTTAATACGTTGTCCTGAAGAAAACGATACAAAATCCCGCATCCGTTTAATCGTTTCTATGGAATATTTACGGAATTTCATTCAACAATATTCTCAATATTACGGAATTATTGAATGGATTATGCGGCAACCTGTTGATAAAAAGGAATTTTTTGATATTGAAGAAAAGGAACTTGCTATCTTTATTCACACTACAAAACAACAACTTATTAAGGATTTGCATTATCTTTCCAAGTATAAAATCATTGATTATGAGCCAAAAATTGAAGGTAAAAAGATTATTTTTATAGAAGAAAGATTGCCTGATTCAAATATAAAAACAGGTGAAACATATCATAAACTCAAAGATTCTGCAATTCATAAAGCGGAAAAAATGATAAAATTCATTGAAGGTTCGGTTTGCAGACAAAAACAATTATTAGCGTATTTCGGAGAAAAAACAGAAAATTGCGGGAAATGTGATGTGTGTATTTCACAAAAAAATAAACATAATAAAGATTTAGAGGCTCAAATTATCAGTTTATTAAATGACAATGAACCGCAATCCTTATCATATTTTACCGAAAAAATTGTAATTGAATCAAGCGAAAAAATTACAGAAACCGTGCGTTCTATGATTGACAGAGGAATTTTAGAACTCAAAAATTATTTGATTTACATCAAAAAATCCTGATTTTATAACTTAAATTTTCACTATTTTTCTGCTTATTTTCCTGTTATTTCCTTCAATTTGCAAGATATATACACCTCTTTTTACCGATAATTCATCAATATTTATCGGTAATTTTTTTTCATTATCAAGAGAAATTAAGTTGTTCCCTACCCTTTTTTCATACAAACATCTGCCTGTTAAATCAAAAACTCTTGCTATTACATCATTATTTAATAAGTTTTCATTGTAAATATCGGTAATTGAAACAGGATTATCCGTAGTTCCTAACAAATAGTACAACATTTTATAAGTAAAATCTGTAATTTTACTCATATAGTCGTAATTTAATGTTGTAAAAACGTCATTTGGAGAATGATAATCAGGAGTAAAATCATGTTCACTAATGAAAAATGCAGGAATTTGTACAAGACTGTATGAATATGAATCGGAAGCATTATAATGTTTATCTGTGAAAAATGCAACTAATCCTGCACTGTCTGCAAGTGAATATACAAAATTTCTATATGCAAAAGCAGCATCATTATATGTAACTATACTAACTGTATCTGCAAAAGTTGTCGTATCATAACCTATCATATCAAGATTTATCATTGCTTTTATATTAGAAATTTCATTAGAATCAAGTTTTTCAACTATATTTTTACTTCCTAATAAACCCATTTCTTCGGCGGCATAAAACTCTATTCGCAAAGTTCTGTCCGTATTTATACCGTTTTCATAAAACATTCTCGCCACTTCCAAAGCTCCTGATACGCCGGATGCGTTGTCATCTGCACCCGGAGAATAATTCCAATACGGATTATTTTCATTAGTATCCTGAACGTTATCTCCTTTACTCGCTATACAATCATAGTGAGCGCCGAGAATTACAGTATGATTTGGAGTAATTAGTCCTGTTTTTTCACCGATAACATTATATTGCCATCCTGACAAATCAACAATTTTATACCATTCTATGTTAAGATTTTCAATATAAAATGAATCAATTTTTACTGAAAATCCATAGTTTTCCAACCTGTTTTTTAGATATAAAGCGACATCTTTACGGTTATCATTGAAGCAAAAACGAGAATTAAATGCCTGTAATTTCTTAACATTTTCTTTAATTGTATCTGAATTTGCAGGTAAATCAATATGATAATCCAAATAATTTACATGCATAGAAAAAGAATCACAATTTATTACTCCGTAAAAAATTATAAACATTACCAATGTTTTTGCTACAATGTTTTTCATAATAACCGTATTACACCCTATTTTTAATTAAAATTTATGGTTGTAAGCCTGAAATTTCAAGGTCTTTTTTCACAATAGCAACTCTTGTTTTGAAAAATTCCTTCAATTCAGGTGATTGCTTAAACCGAATTTGAATTTTGTCTTCAGGGTTTTGTTTAATAGCTTCTTCAAGACTATCCTTATTTTTTGATGATAAATAAGGAGTTAATTTACCGAGAAAACCGAGAGAAATAGAGTTACCTATTGCTACGTTTTCCTTAACAACATCAGCTAAAGTAGCTAAAACAGCATAAACATCTCCTCGTGTTACAGATGCTTTATCCTGAATTAATTGTGCAACCATATCTACACTAATTGTCTGTCCCCTTAATTGTTGTTTTCTAAACTTTATTCCGGGAAATGAACCTACGTTCTGTTTTTTTTGAACAGCAACAAATGGAAAGTTAAATTTCTGCATTTGATAAGTTTTTTAAGTTTATATAAATTTAAATTACTACTAAAAATGTATTTTTTTAGAGTGCAAAAGTACAAAAAATTCCTTATATAGACTAATTAAAATCAAATTTTTGAAAATAATTATTCGTAAAAAAATATTAAGTTTTATTACTGTTTAAAAATCAATATCATATACTTCATAAAAAAAAGTACCGAACTTTTGATGTAAAAGTACCGAACTTTTAATGCAAAAGTACCGAACTTTTGATGCGAAAGTACCGAACTTTTAAAATAAAATCAGGAAAAATAATTTTTTACTACTGAAAATTGAAAAAAAAAGTACTTAAAATACATTAAAAAAATGGGTGATAATCCCTCAATATATCACCCATGTTATAATAATTAAACCGAATAATTGAAAAATTATTCAACAAATTCATAATGCAAAAGTACGAAAAATAAAATTAACTCTGTGAAAAATATATAGTGAAATTATCTACTTTTTCCTTGCTTCTACTATGGAAGCATTCAACTCAAAGCCGATTAAGAGTATAAAACAGTTCAAATATATCCAAATCATTAGCACAATTAATGCTCCAATAGAGCCATAAAGTGCATTATAATGAGAGAAATTTCTAATATAAAGATTGAACCCCTGTGTTGTAAGTATTAACAAAAGAGTTGCCATTGTCGCACCTGCCGATACAAACTTGTAACCTTTTTTGCGAATTGGTGCGATATAATAAATTGAAGCAAAGACAAAATACAGCAAACCAACCAGCAAAGTCCATTTAATTGTCCTGAAAATCAACAGTTGCATTCCGTAGTTAATATAACCTTTTCCTATTAAATATATCGTTAAAGCCTTGAAACCGACTATCAAACAAAAGGCAAAAATCATAACTATTCCTATTAACATAATTAAAACCAGACTTAAAGCTCTTCGTTTTAACCATTTTCTACGTTCATTATCGTGTATTTGTTTTGACTGATTAAAGGCTATTAGGACACCATTTACTCCATTTGATGCAACATATAAGGAGGTAATAAATCCAATACTCATCAATCCATTATGTTTTCTAACGATAATATCATCAAGAACTTCGGCAACCTGCATATAAACTCCCTCAGGTAAGAGTTCATTTAGCAGTTCATATAGTTGGAAATACAGTTCTTTGACAGGGATATATGGTAAAAGAGTGAAAAAGAATAGCAACAAAGGGAAGATAGCAAGGATAAAATGAAAGGCTGTTGCTGCCGCTCTTTGATTTAAAGATGAGCGATAAGTTCCGATAATAAAGAACTTAACAACATTAAAAATTGGCATTTTTTGAAAACCGGGAAGGGAATAATTTCTCGTAAAGTGGAGAAAAGTTCTTATCGGTCGATAGTAAATTACCTTTCTAAATAAGCGATTTCCTGCTGCCATTGTCTTTATTTATCTGCAATTAAACTTAAATCCAAACTGTTTATATGGTGAGTTAATGCACCAACTGAAATGAAATCAACTCCTATTTCGGCAAAATTGCGAATTGTTTCTTTGGTTATTCCACCGGAAGCTTCCGTTTCATATCGTCCATTTATAAGACTTATGGCTTGTTTAAGGTCGGAAACAGAAAAGTTATCAAGCATTATTCTATCAATTTTTCCAGTATTCAGCACTTCATTTAATTCATTAAAATTGCGAACTTCTACCTCTATTTTTATTTTTTGTGCTGTTTTTGCAGAGTTAATATGCTTAATTTGCGATTCGTAATCGTTAGTAACAAATTCATAAGCTCTGTTTATTGCGTTTGAAATACCGCCTGCAAAGTCAATGTGATTGTCTTTTAACATAATCATATCGTACAAACCGACACGATGATTACTGCCTCCTCCTGTTTTTACTGCGTACTTTTCGAGCAAACGCAGTGTTGGAGTTGTTTTTCTTGTGTCTAAAAGTTTAGCATTAGTTCCTTTAATTAACTCAACATATTCAGCAGTTTGAGTAGCTATTCCCGAAAGACGTTGTATATAGTTAAGTGCTGTTCGTTCGGCAGCAAGAATAGAGCGTGATTTACCGCTTACTTTAAATATAGTATCCCCTGTTTTTATTATTTCTCCATCGGTTTTTAATGCAACAAAGTCTATATATTTATCTACTTCTTCAAATACCATTCGAACAACATCTACTCCACAAATTATTCCATTTTGCTTGGCAATAAGTTTTGCTTTGTTCGTTTTTTGTTCATCAATGCAGCAGATTGAAGAACAATCTCCGCTACCTATATCTTCTTTTAGGGCTGTTTTAATGTGTGTTTTCAGGTAATTTATATCCATTTTTATCTGTTTTTTTCACCTTTATACACTAAATTAATGTATAAAAGTTTGTTATTATGATTTATTTTTTTGATTTTTAGATAGCAAAAGTAAAGAAAAAAATAAGAAAAGTTTTAATTTTTTCCTTTTAATTACCTTTGCATATAATAATTTGAACCGACAAACGTTTTTTATTGTCAAAAACTTTATGTAAAAAGAATATGAGAAAATTATCCTTTATTCCGTATTTTATTATTTTTATGCTTGCACATTGCTGTACTTTGTATGCTCAAGATATTAAATTTACAGCATCAGCTCCGCAGGTTGTCGGATTAGACGATCGATTTGAAGTGAGTTTTACAGTCAATACTACCAACGCCAGTAACTTTAAAGCACCTACTTTCAGAGGAGTTCAAGTGCTTTCCGGTCCGCACCAAAGCCAAAGTACTTCAATGTCCTTTATTAATGGACGGCAAAGCGGCAGTTCTAAACTAACTTTTTCCTTTTATTTAAAGCCGTTATCTGTAGGAACAGTCAATATTGCCCCTGCAAAAATTACTGTTTCAGGTACAGTTTATCAATCTAACCCGATAAGTATCCGTGTAGATAAAAGCACTCCATCATCTAATCAGCAAAAACACTCACAAAATAACTATTATCAATCTCCAAACACTCCATCTTCATCGCAACAACAGCAAAAAACAGATATAAAATTAGACGATAAAGCATTGTTTATTCGGGCTATTCCAAACAAAACAACAGCAGTTCCCGGTGAACAGATAGTACTTACTTACAAATTATACACGTTAGTAAATGTATCGCAGTATCAAATTGAACGTTCTCCCGTCAGTAAAGGATTCTGGTTAGAGGAACTTGATGCACAACAACAGCCACAAATGAGTCATGAAACTTATGAAGGACGTCAATATAACGTAGCAACAATCAGAAAGGTGCTGGTTTTTCCACAACAGGAAGGAAAACTTACAATAGAACCTCTGGCTATTGAAGTTACCGCATACGTTCAGACACGAACAAACAGGGGCAGGCAAAGTACAGGAGACCCATTTTTTGATTCTTTCTTCAACGATCCATTCTTTTCTTCAATGTTTTCTGTACAAAATCAGCCAATACAAAAAAAACTTTCTTCAAATTCCGTAACAATTAACGTTAAATCTCTTCCAAATGCTCCACAAAATTATATTGGAGCTGTTGGAAAATTCTCACTTTCTTCCGAAATAGATAGAAATGAATGCAGAGCAAATGAGGCTATTTCTCTCAAATATACTCTTTCAGGTTCGGGAAATATAACTCTCATTGACAAACTTCCTTTAAAACTTCCGTCAGATTTTGAAGTCTATGAACCAACAATTACAGATAATATACAAAAGAATGAGAACGGAATTTCCGGCACAAGAACTTTTGAATACATTATAATTCCCCGTCAAGAAGGTAAATTCTCATTAGATTCCATGCATGTTTCATTCTACGACACAGAAACAAAACAATATAAAACACTCTCTACTCCATCATATAATCTGTCTATTAGCAGAGGAAAAGACAATGATTATCAAACGCAACAGCGTTCTGAAAGAGAAAAATACCGTAAAATGGACATAAAACCTTTACAACACATCAATATTGCTAAAAATATTTCGCTCAATGCTTTTGAAAGTATATGGTTTTGGTTGTCTTTTATTTTTATTGTAGGATTTACTATTGCATTTATTCTCTATTATAGACAGAAATTGGAGATGAATAAGGATATTAAAGCAGTCCGTCTGCGTAAAGCAAACAGAGTTGCATTGAAACGTCTTAAAAAAGCAAAGGATTATCTTATTAAACGTGAAGATGAAGCGTTTATTGACGAAATATCCAAGTCTATTTGGTGCTACTTGGAAGACAAATTTGGAATAGAACGTTATGATTTGTGCATGGAAAAAATTGTTTTCACATTAAATTTACAGCAGATTGATAAGACAATTACAGATAATTTGGTATCCTTGCTTGCCAAAACTGAAATGTTACGTTTCTCTTCAGACAAATCTTTTGAAGAAAATGAGAATTTGTACACAGAAACATTAACACTTATCAGCAATTTGGAGTCCGAATTGAAATTAAAAAGGTAAAAAAGATTGTAGTATTTAAACATTTTTCAAAGGTTTATAAGAAAAAAACAAGTAAATTTTTTCACATTTGCTTAATATTTGCTTGAAAAGTTTTGATTTTATTTTGTTTGATTAAAAAAAAATTATTACTTTTGCTTTTCTAAATCATCTTAAAAAGAATAACTAAATATGAGTAAAATAGATGTACTTCTCGGTTTGCAGTGGGGAGATGAGGGAAAAGGGAAAATAGTTGATGTTCTCACTCCAAAATATGATATTATTGCCCGTTTTCAGGGGGGACCAAATGCAGGACATACTCTTGAATTTGACGGGATAAAACATATATTACATATTATTCCTTCCGGCATATTTCATAAAGATAAAGACAATTTAATAGGTAATGGTGTGCTTGTTGAGCCTGTTATTTTTAAACAGGAAATAGACAGTTTAGAATCCAAAGGAATTAATGCAAAACAAAATCTTCTTATTTCAAGTAAAGCTCATTTAATTTTACCAACTCATAGACTAATTGATGCTGTCAATGAATCTCACAAAGGTAAAGACAAAATAGGTTCTACTTTGAAGGGAATAGGTCCGGCTTATACAGACAAAGTTGCAAGAACTGCTATGCGAATAGGAGATATTGTCGGACAACATTGTATGGAGATTTACAATAAATTAAAAGAAAATCATATTCGTTACATAAAATCATTTGGTTTTGATGAGCAAACATTTAAAATAGATGATTTATCCTTGACAGAATACGAACAAAAATGGTTTAATTCTCTTGAAACTTTAAAACAATTCCACATAATAGAGAGCGAATACTATATAAATGAGGCATTAAACAGTGGGAAACGAGTACTTGCTGAGGGCGCACAAGGTTCTATGCTTGATGTAGATTTTGGTTCTTATCCATTTGTTACATCTTCCAATACTATAACAGCAGGAGTTTGCACAGGCTTGGGAGTTGCTCCTTCTCGTATAGGAAATGTTTATGGAATATGTAAAGCGTATTGTACACGAGTAGGTTCTGGACCTTTTCCAACAGAATTATTTGACATAGATGGAAACTTATTACGAGAAAATGGACGTGAATATGGTTCCACTACAGGAAGACCTCGTCGTTGTGGTTGGATAGATTTACCTGCACTGCGTTATACTTGTATGTTGAATGGTGTTACTCATCTTATAATTATGAAAATAGATGTAATGAACTGCTTTTCTCATATAAAAATGTGTGATAATTATGAAATAGATGAGAAAATTACAGATAAAGTTCCATATGATATTGTTACAGCAAATATTAAACCTGTTTATTCTTCATATAAAGGTTGGCAGCAAGATATAAGTGAAATACAAACTTATGAACAATTACCGGAAGAAATGAAAATATATTTACAAGCTATAGAGAATAAACTTGGAGTAAAAATAGCTATTATTTCTATTAGTCCAGACCGAAAAAATACGATTTATAAAGAAACTATATAAAGTTAAGAATATGAAAAAAATTGTTTTAATATTGATTTTATCATTAGTTGTTCTAAACTTAACAGCACAACAAAAGTTAAGAAATTCAGACATACCGCAAGAAGTAAGACTTGGATTAGAAAATACTTATTCCGACTATAAACTTCTTGGTTGGTATTTTGAGACAGGACAATATGTTTCCGAAATAAGCATAGACAATCAAGTTGGACGTTGCTTCTTTACGGCTGGAGGTAATTGGCAGTTTACAATTTTTAATGTTGCCGAAAAAGAATTGCCAACGCTTGTTGCAAATTATTTTATTAATAATTATCCCGGTTATCGCATTAAAAAATCAGAATATGTTGAAGATTTTAGTGGTGATAATTACTACCGCTTAATTATTTCTATGAAAGGAGTTGGACAAACAGAATATGAAATGATATTTGATCCTCGTGGAAAATTAACTAAAACTAATGCTCCTGATCCTGATTTTGTAAAAAAAGATTACATTGCTCGCCTTAATCCGGAAGACATAGAAAGACGTCAAAAGAAAATGGCAGAAAGAGATGGTACATTAAATGGTTATGGTTTGGAAATAGAAGGCAATGAAAAAGGAAATAAAAAATCGGAAAAGGTAGAAATAGAAACTCCGGAAGTATTGAAGACTACAAAAATACCGGATGAAGTTATAAATGCTTTTGAAAAAAAGTATCCACGAATTGAAGTGCAAGAGTGGCAAAACGAAAATGGTAATTATCGTTCATTTTTTCAAAATAGACAAGGTGTAGATGTTGAAGCTCTTTTTTCGCCTGATGGAATGCTTATGACAACTACAACAACTGTTGATCCTGATCGTTATCCACGTATGATTTTACGAGACATTGAAGAACGTTATCCAAAAGCAAAAATAGAGTTAATACAAAAAGTTGATTACGATTTAAAATATCGCAAAACTGTTACAGATAAAAAATTAGAACAATATTTTTATGTTGAATTAAGTGAAAAAATAAAAGGAAAAAGTGATAGAAAATACATTAAACTGACTTACGATAAATCATTTAAATATCAAGGATTAGCCGGTTCAACAGATGAATATGAAGAATAATTATTTTCGGCTTAATGGACAAAAGTGAGGCTGTTACCTTTCATAATCCCTTGCTAAATAAGCGTTGATGAACATTTTTCTATGCTCTTTTGACAAGCCATTATAATTTCTTAATTTTGTTTTCAAATCATTAAAAGTAGCCTCCAATGAGTTATTTGTATTTGGAATAAAAGAATAACCATCACAAGTAAATAACCATTTATCCATTCCGTTTAATACTCAAATATGCACTCCGCAAACGTTTATGAACATAATAACTCTCACCTTTATCTGTTTCCATTCGCTCGTTTATGAATGTTTGCAAATTTGCTATACCATTGATTTGAAAAACATTCTGTTCTAAAAAAATATGCTTTCCTGATAATATTGCAATGTTTCTTTTCTGTTGATATACTTATGCCACAATGTTTTCTTCGTCAATACATCGTTCATAACAACTACGCCAAACTTCCAGCCCCAATAAGTTGTATCCATTAAAACAACTACTTCTTTATTCTTTGATATAAAAACGACCAAATTTATATTTGGACATATATCTTTGTACAGTTCTGACAATTACAGTATATTTTACTGATAATTGTGTTAATGTTTGTTTGTCGAAAACGTATTCTTGATACAATAGATTTTCATCTAATTTCTTTACTTTGGAGTTTTGAAATTGTTTCCACAATCCAAACATTCATAAATTTTAGTGATTTGCTGCAAGTGTGTAATGTAAAAATATTATATGAACGTTTTTAGGGAATTAGTATTAGTTTATCGTTATTTAAAGTGAATTTGAATTTTAGTTTTTCAAAAGATTTTAAAATAAAATCAGATTTTTTCATTTGGATATTTTGAATTTTCATTACTAAAATCAAGA
>JAISUE010000076.1 GCA_031272245.1 Bacteroidales bacterium | reverse complement strand
ATTTTTCAAAGCATCAATTATTTTACCTGTCTCTGTTTTCCTGTCACAGAAATATTTAGGATTTTCATATCCTAACAATAAGAATGGGTTATTTGTTTTATGTATCATATATATATTTTCCGGTGTTCTACTTCTTTATTCCATAAAATATGGAACATAATTTGTGGAATATTCATAATTAAAAACGCTACTCACAATAAAGGCTGCATACCCTTCCACACACCATTGCTGACGTGTCCGTATCCCAAAAGAGATTTGTTGAAAATTTATTTAGTTCTTCTTCTTTTGTCATTTTTTTATCGTAATTTATCAGCATTGTTATTCAATATATAACTCCACAACTATTATAATTTTCTTATTTCTTGTCTTATTTTTTCTTTAACATCTTCCCATTCGGTTGTAATTAACATTACAGGCATTTCTGTTTGTTCGGCATCTTCAAAATAAACTACACTCCTGTAAGTCATAAACAAATCAACATTTGGGTATTTCTCATTAAAAAATCCAAACATTTCCGGTAATGTAAAATGTTGTAACAAAAAATATAAATCTACAAAATCCTTTTTTGTTCCTCTTCCTGTTATTGCTGCTAATTTCATTGCTGCAATATCCTTTATGCTCGCTAATGTTATTTCTGCTTCTATCATTGCATCGTCAATCCATTTATAAGGATAATTGACAATATCTACTTTAACATTAGCAACCATAAATTGCCAAATATTTGTCGTTGCATTTAATAATCTGCATTCCTTATCAACCGATATTATTGCTTGCTGTACAGTCTCATAATCCGTATCAACATTTCCAAATAAATCCAAATCAACAGATTCTCTATGTCCTAACTGTAAAACAAGAGCAGTACCACCAACTAATCGCAAATCCTTAAACAGCGGTATTGTTTGCAATCGTTTTAGAAGTACCAAAGTCTGTTCGGAGAGTGTATCTGTTCGTAACATCTGAATTGATTTTCCTGGGTTTTAACTATTGTTGCAATAAATGCCAATGATCTTGGCATCAGACTTCGCAAGCCAAGAGCAATCTCTTTTATCCGTTCTATTCCGTAATAATTGCGAATAAACAACCAATCTTCCCAACGCCCGTAATCCAAAACACGCCCAACAATAAATGCTGCATGCCGCTCCATATCCATTGTTGATGTGTCTGCATCCCAAAAGAGATTGGTTGAAAATTTATTTAGTTCTTCTTCTGTCATTTTTCTCTTTCCTAATTATTTTTTCATTAACAATTCTTCATTTCTAAAGCACTCTATAGCAAACGATCGTTTCATATCAAACACCTATTTATTTTACTATGTTTTAAGATATTATATCACATTTGGGTATACGTATGTTGTTTGGACTGCAAAGAATATAATTTGTTTTTTTACCTCTATCTTCAACTTTCATCATCCCCTTTTTCACTAAATCCTGCAAATCTCTAAGAGCAGTATCTGTAGAACATTTTATCATTTTAGAATATGTAGAAGTACGCAAAAATCCAATGTTATTTTCATAGTTGTCGTATAAATAATTTATGATTATCCGTTGTCTGTCATTAACATGTATCATCTGAAATGTTTTCCAATACAATGCCTTATCTAATAACACTGATAAATATTGTCTGCTTGACGACAAAGCGTTTTCAAAACAATTCAAAAACCATAACAACCATTCTGTTATATCTCCATTCCCTTTTTGTGTTTGTTCTATAATTTTGTTGTAAGATTTACGGTCTTCATATATCTGTTTAGACATGCTGTAAAATCGTATTTTTGTTTGCTCACTTCTTGCTAATTGCATATCCATAATGGCGCGTCCGATTCGTCCGTTGCCGTCATCAAAAGGATGGATAGTAATAAACCATAAATGAGCAATAGCAGCCTTTATCAAAAAATCTGTCGTATTGTCTTCATTAAACCAGTCTAAAAACTTTTCCATTTCTTCTTCTATTCTGTCTGGCGAAGGTGCTTCAAAATGTATTTTTTCTCGTCCGAAAGTCCCTGATACTACTTTCATTCCTGTAGAACGATAACGTGCTACATCTATTTTAGTATAACTGCTATATCCCGTAGGAAACAAGGCATTATGCCAACCAAATAAACGCTCATGCGTAAGCGGTTGTGCAAAATGTTGAGTGGCATCTAACAAAATCTCTACAATTCCTTCAACATCACGAGATACATTGACAAAAGATTCATTGCCTATCCCCATTTTATTTGCAATAGACGAACGAACCTCTTCAACATCTAAAAATTTTCCTTCTATCATAGAGGTTTCTATAACATCGTGCGTAAGAGAAGATAGCGTTGCTGCATCCGTTACATCAAATCCAAGAGTTTGTATTTGTCCCAAAAGTTTACCTTGCAGATGACGTACTCTACCAAGTTGGGTAACGACTTTTTCACTATCCCAAATAAACGATGTCCAATTATCTCGTTCGTGTATATACATTTTCACCGCATTTTTTGCAACTAAAATAATACTTTTCACCGCAAATTTATCATTTATTATCATCACTTTTATCCATTGATTGATACTTTTTTCATTATCAAACAATCGTTTTGCCTTTTTTGTGAGGCTTTTACCATAAATAATAATTTTTCTGTTGTTATACTCATTCATTCCATAAAATATGGAACATAATTTATGGAATAGACATAATTCAAAAGATACCTGCAATAAATGTTACACGTCTCTTATACATTGTTGATATGTCCGTATCCCAAAAGAAATTGGTTGAAAATTTATTTAGTTCTTCTGTCATTTTTCTCTTAAATTGTCTTGAAACATTTAATTATTCATTATAACAAATTTGTCAATAACCATTGCTTAAAAAACGGATCATCAAATTGTACAGTTTCTGTTTTTATTAAATAACCTTTTGTTATCAATCGTTTTATACCACTATAAACAGTACTTGTAGGCAAAGGCAAACTATTTACTTTATTTTTTGTTGCCAATGCTATCAATATCTTTTTGTCCGTTTGACTTATCGTATTCCATAATCTTTCGTAATCGTTGCTGTGTATCTGAATAATATTATTTATAACATCAGAAAACATATTTACCTTATATT
>JAISUE010000071.1 GCA_031272245.1 Bacteroidales bacterium | reverse complement strand
TCAGTTTCCGGCACTAATGGAACACTATCAAAACATTCAGGCAGCATAAAATAGTTAGAATATTGCGGTTGCACACTCACTTGACTTGTTGCATTTAATGAACATATTGCCATTAAAATCAATACTATAACTTGTTTTTTCATATTAAACTCCTTTCTTATTGACATATAATTTTAGCAGAGTATTTGCTTAAAGTTCCTCGATATGTAACCCATTTTATTGTGGCTTGAATTTGAGGGTCTTCAGTAATAACTTTCTGTGTGTATTGAATGTCTTGTTGCTGTGTAACCTCACTTTGAATAGAATTTTGTGCAAATGCACTTTTTGCACTAAAAACCATCACTGTAAAAACTAATGCAACTAACGTTTTCTGTTCCTTAATTCTAATCATGATTATATAGATTTAAATACACTGCAAAGTTACAATATTTTCGCCAATTAAACGAGCCTCAACAATTTTTTTCATTACCTCCTCAATTATCGTTAAATTCCCATCCTCGTTTCAATTTCCAAATCCCATTATCAACCTTTGCTCAGGTTTCAAAAGTCTTTTTACGCAGTGCAAAGATTTGATGACCGATTGCTACGGTCATCAGTTGTCCGTTTTTCAGAAAAACGGAGAGTGAAAGTACCTGTTGTACGGATAAAACTACTATATAATATATAAATATAAATATATTTATATATTATATAGTAGTTTTATCCGGTATCAGCCCTTTTTAACCTCTACTTTTTTCGTGCTTGCACGACACTCCTGCCGCTTAATGCGGCAGGAATTTCCATTCGCAAAGCGAATGGAGTATCCTTTCGCTAAAGCGAAAGGAATGTTTATCATCTAATAAAGTTAATATCACAAACTATTCGTCGATTGTTTTCTTGAACTTAAAACGAGGTTCCTGTCCAATTACTAAACGCCTAATATTTTTTCTATGAGTAAAAATGATAAATAATGGCACAAGGCAAGCAAAACCAAATAAAATCCAGTTTAATTGATATTGCAACCATATTGAACAAGTAGCATAAAAAACAGGAAAAGATATGGATGTAATAATTGATGCTAAAGAAATATATTTCCAAATCACAAACACAACAACAAAAACACCCACTACTAAAGGTAATATATTATGAAATAAACCTATAACCACGCCCAACATAGTAGCTACACCTTTACCTCCTCTGAAACCCGCAAACCAAGGTAAAGCATGACCTATTACGGCTGTAACTCCAAGGCATAATTTATAATTAGTTAAATAAAAATTTCCTGTATCTATATCCCAATAATTAAGAAAAAAACTTCCAAAAATGTTTCCCAAATAAATAGCAAGCCAACCTTTAACTACATCTGTACCAAGCACAAACAGTCCAGGTAAAAGACCAAGTACACGAATTGTATTAGTACTTCCCATATTCTTACTGCCCTTTTCTCTTACATCAATCCCATAAAAACTTTTACCTATCCACACTGCAGAAGGAATAGACCCTAAAAAATAGGCAATAACAACCCCCATCCCAATAGAAATATAATCAACTATACTCATAAATTTTTTCTTTTATTGACGGCAAAAATATAAAATTTAGAGTTTAATGCTCAAAAATCAAAAAAATAAAGTTTTTTTTGCTCTTTTTTCAATTAAAAAGGTTACTTTTGCACTGTCTTTTATTGTTTATATTAAATATAAAATTAAATGTTAAACCTAAATTTTAGTATATAATGGAAAAGTATTTCAATTCATTAACAAGGTATTTAATAACCTTTATTTTCATATTTTCATATTTGATTCATTTTTCGGCAAATGCATCATCTTATGATTTCAGTTCAGAATACAACGGACATACTATTTATTATGAAATATTGACAGACAGTACCCTGTCGGTTTCATATAAAGGAATAGATATTAAATCATATAAGGGAGACGTGGAAATACCCGATACACTTACTTATAATGGAGTAAAATATCACGTTGTTGAAATAGGAAAATATGCGTTTTTGAGCTGTGATAGCCTTACATCCATTGTCATTCCTAACAGTGTTATAGATATAAGAGACTTCGCTTTTCAATCATGTACTGCTATTACCTTTATTAATTTACCGGATAGTTTAAATTCAATAGGAAGAGGCTCGTTTAAATCATGTACCGCTTTAACCGCAATTCATTTAGCTTCAAAATTAACCACAATACCACCTTGTGCATTTATGAACTGTTCAACTTTAAGTAATGTTTATATTGGAGGAAACATTAGAAAAATTGACACATCTGCTTTTGAATCCTGTTCGGGATTAACAAATGTAACCATTGGTGATTCTGTTCAAACTATAGGAATGTGTGCTTTTCAACTATGTACAAATCTTCAGTCTATAGCAATCCCGGATGCAACAAAAATAGTAGAAAATTTTGCATTCTATAGTTGCGGCAATCTGCGCAATGTCAAACTTGGTCAAACAAATAACGGCACACAACTTACACGATTAAGCAGAAATTCTTTTGCATACTGCACACGTTTGATTAAAACAACTCTTATGCAAACTACACCACCAATGATATTTGATGATACTTTTACAGGCTGTGAATATAAACATATATGGCATGTTCCATGTTCAACGAAAGCAATATATGATACAACAGAATATTGGAGAGATTTAGATTCTATAGAAGAAGATGCTTGCGTAGGTATAACCGAAATAAGTAATAACAATACTGTTTCACTTTATCCAAATCCTGCAAATACAGAAATAATCATTGAAAGTCCAAATATGGAAGCCATAACTATCAGTAATCTTTTAGGACAAAGAGTATATTACTACAAAATTATCGGAGTTAAAAAACATATTATCAACGTTGCAGACCTAAAAAAGGGATTATACATTGTACAAATTTCAAATCACAATGGCAATGTTATTACAAAAAAATTAGAAATACAATAAATTACAGCCTCTTATATCTGAATTATCAAGACGTCCAAGTATTTTAAATGTTTGGACATCTTTTATTTCTCCTAAATCAGAAGTAGCGATAAAGGAACAGGAATAAATATTAGCTAAATCTATAACATTTATTACTCCCCTACCTGTTGTAAATGATAAAGGATCATTTATATCTCTCAAAACAATACGCATTTGCGGGGGAACTTTGAATATTCCATTTTCTAAAGAATAAGCCTGAGACAGTAATTCACACATTCCATATTCCGAACATATAGTTTTCACTCCAAATCCTTCACATAATACGCTGTGCAATTCCTCTTTCGGCATTTCCTTTCGCTTGCCTTTCATACCTCCTGTCTCAAATATAAATGTATTATTCAATCGTTTAGGAATAATTTCTTTACTATTGCAATATTTTATAATATCTAACAGAGCATAAGTTACACCAAAGAGAATTGTTTTTTGCCCTTTCTCTTCATTACAAGCAATCGTTTCCAACAGTGTATTAAAGTCTTCATTGTAAAATTTACTGCCATTATCTGATGTTATTTTAACCAAATAATCAATCATAAATATAAGTGAGGAATGAGGATTGGAAACGTATGAAGGTAAAACAGCAAGAAAACAGTATTGTTTTATATCACCAAAAAAAAATTCAAAGTTATTCACGAAACTCTTTATGTAAAGAGATAAAGACTTTATATGATGAATACTGTGTCCTGCATTGGTTGTGCCACTACTTTGAAAAAATGCCTCATCTTTCCACTTTCCTGTTACAACATTATGCGTTTTAAAAAATTCTATTGGCAAAAAAGGTATATCTTCAATATTTGTAACATTATCTATGTTTATATTTAAGTGTCTGCACCAAAGATTATAAACCTCATTGTTTTCATATTGATAGAAAAATGTATCCAATGCCAAATTGATAAAACTATCATTATTATTGATTGTAAATATACGTTGTTCCAAATCAAGCATTTTTTTCTGTACTGTCCGTTTTTTTGTTAATTATTTGCAAAGATACAGTATTTCTGATTAAACAGAAATAGATAATAATATCCTGTTTTTCATTTTAAACAATAAAGTTTTACCTTTGCATATCTTGATAAATTCTTTAAAAGTGTCTGTATAAATAATTTATTATGGCGTTTTTGAAAAAACCGAACTGTATTTCGGTAACTTATCAGTCATTTTGGCAAAACAAAATAAAAGGTTATTTTTAATGGAATAGACAGATTTTCACTTTTGTTTTTTGATAATCAAAAAAAAAATTGTACCTTTGCAGTCTCAAAATTTTAACAAAAATGAAAAGAACATATCAACCTTCACGCAGGAAAAGAGCAAATAAACACGGATTCAGAGCCAGAATGGCTACTGCTAACGGAAGAAGAGTTTTGGCTGCACGCCGCCGTCATGGAAGAAGCAAATTAACTGTTTCTGACGAAAGATAAAAACTCTTTTAATACGTAAAAAAACAAAGAGAAGCATTGTTTCATGAAAAGAATGCTTCTTTTTTGCTACCTGTTACTTTGTAATATTAAAAGGTATGAAACTTAATAAAGTCAGAACAAAAGAAATTCTTGAAAAAGTTGAAATAACCGAAGCTGTAGCGGAAGGAAAAGCTATGGCACGTGTAGAAGATCGTGTAATTTTTGTACCTTTTGTCGTACCGGGAGATATAGTTGATATTTTAATAAAAAAGAAAAAAAAGAACTTTGCAGAAGGAGAAGCTATTGCTTTTCACCAATATTCTGATTTTAGAATAGATGCCCATTGTCCTCATTTTGGATTTTGTGGTGGTTGTAAATGGCAAACTCTTCGTTATGACAAACAGTTGTTTTTTAAGAACAAACAGGTTTTAGACAATTTACAACGTATTGGAAAAATAGATTGTAATAATGCGTTACCAATTATTGGTTCTGAAGAACAATTTTTTTATCGTAATAAATTAGAATTTACTTTCTCTTCAAAACAATGGCTTACTAAATTAACAGAAGACATAAAAAAGAATGAAGAGGGGGCATTGGGATTCCATATTCCAAACTTCTTTGACAAAGTTTTGGAAATAACAGATTGTGCATTACAAAAAGAACCTTCAAACGAAATAAGAAATTTTATTCGTTCTTATGTTACAGAAAAAAAATTACCTTTTTATGATATTCGTAACCACAACGGCTTAATGCGAAATCTTATTATCCGTACAAGTACTACAAACGACTTGATGCTAATAGTTGTTTTTGCTGAAAATTCTCCTGAAATAGAACCGTTATTACAGACTGTTGCAAATCAATTTCCTCAAATATCTTCTTTATTATACGTCATAAATACAAAATTTAATGACACCATTGGAGACCAAAACATAATATGCTTCAAAGGAAAAGACTTTATCATGGAACAAATGCCAATGTTTCATAATGAAAACCAAATGTTAAACTTTAAAATAAGGGGAAAATCTTTTTACCAAACAAATTCCAAGCAGGCATATCAACTTTATAAAATAGCGGCAGAAACTGCTAACTTAACAAAAGAAAGTATTGTATATGACCTTTACACAGGCTGTGGAACAATAGCTAACTTTATTGCAGGAAGTGTTAAAAAAGTTATTGGCATTGAATATGTTGATGAAGCTATTATTGATGCTCGTGAAAATTCTAAAGAAAACGGAATATTAAATACAACATTTTTTGCAGGTGATATGTCAAAAGTGCTTACAGATGAATTTGTTTCCATAAATGGAAAACCTGATATTATAATTACAGACCCACCACGTGCAGGAATGCATCCTGATGTTTTAACTCAATTATTGAAAACAGCAGCAAAAAAAATAGTATATATCAGTTGCAATCCAGCTACTCAAGCAAGAGATATAAACACTTTATTAGATAAATATACTGTTGGAAAAATTCAACCTGTTGATATGTTTCCTCATACTCACCATGTTGAAAATGTAGTTGAACTTAATTTAAAATAAGGTTCAAAATACCGGAAGAGAAACTGCTATCTCTGCAAGTACAGAAAAAATAAAAAGATTACAGTATTTCTAACTTTGCAAAACGCAGTATCAATGTCTTTTTTCCTTTATCCTCAAACTCAACAACAGCTTTACGACTATCACCTTCTCCATCAAGGATTAAAATTATTCCCTTTCCAAAAGACGCATGTACAACTTGTTGTCCAACTTCATATTTATTTAACATGTGTGCAGGTACTCCACCTATTGGTTTCGGTAATTCTAATTTAGAATCAGAACTAACAGATTTCTTTTTAAGAGTTAAAATTGGCTTTTTAGTATTTTGTGTATTACTATTGCTATTACCATTAAGATTGCCGGCAGGAAATGCTTTTTTAGTATGAAGAGGTTGAGATAAATATTCAGGATCTATTTCATCTATAAAACGACTGTGTTCTGAAAAAACAAGTTCGCCATAACGAAAACGCATACGTGCCGATGTAATCAATAATTCTTTTTGAGCCCTTGTTATTGCAACATAAAACAAACGTCTTTCTTCTTCCGTGTCAGCTCTTGATGTAAGAGAAAGCATTGAAGGAAAGAGATTTTCTTCCATTCCTGCAATGAAAACATAAGGAAATTCCAAACCTTTTGCAGCATGTATTGTCATTAAAACTACTTTGTCATTATCTTCTAAATCCATGTCAGCATCTGTCATTAAACTTACCTGTGAAAGAAATGTTGTTAGCGTTCTGTTTTGCTGATATATCTCTTCTCCTGTCAATTCATCTATTAAAATATCGTCATCTTTGAATACAAAAGATTGAAGAGAATTTATTAATTCTTCTATATTATTTATCTTTTCCTCAGCTTCAATGGTCTCTTCTTTATGTAATTCTATTTTAATACCGGAAAATCTAATTATTTCTTCCCCTAAATTCAACGCATTTTCCGTATCCAAAAGTTTTGAATAACTGCTAATCATACGACAAAACTCTACAATTTTGTCTCGAGTAGCCTTGTTTATATCCGAAGGCAAAGTATTGAGTTGTACAGACACATTAAATAATGAAGTATTTTGTTCTGCAGCCAACAATTTAAGACGGTTTATTGTTGTATTGCCAATACCTCTTGCCGGATAATTTATAATTCTTAAAAAAGCTTCATTGTCATTATTATTTGAAACAAGGCGGAAATAAGCAAGTATATCTTTTATCTCCTTGCGTGCATAAAAAGAAATACCTCCATAAAGTCTGTAAGGAATATTACGAAGTCTTAATGCCTCTTCTAATGCACGTGATTGCATATTAGTTCTATAAAGAACAGCAAAATGTTTATAGTGCGCATATTCTTCCTCTATACGTTGTCTAATAGCAGAACAAATATAAAAAGCCTCTTCTCTGTCGCTATCCAAATTCATATAATTTATTTTTCTGCCGTATTCATTTTCTGTCCAAACTTCTTTGGAAATTTGGTTTTCATTATTGGCGATTACACTATTTGCTGCATTTACAATATTTTGTGTAGAACGATAATTCTGTTCAAGTTTATAAATAGTTGCATTCTTATAATCTTTCTTAAAATTAAGAATATTTCTTATTGTCGCTCCTCTAAAAGAATATATACTTTGTGCATCATCACCAACTACACATATATTTCCATGCTTTGAAGAAAGTTTTTTTATGATTAGATATTGTGAGTAATTGGTATCTTGATACTCATCCACCATTATGTATTTGAATCTTTGTTGATATTTATCCAAAATATCAGGACAATCTCTCAATAAAACATTAAGATTAAAGAGCAAATCATCAAAATCCATTGCCATAGCACGCCGCAATCTAAAATTATATTCTTTATATATATTAGCTATTTCAGGTCTTTTTACCATTCTGTCTTCTGTTAGAAGCTCGGTATTATTAAGATAATCAGTTGATGAAAATAAATTGTTTTTAGCTTTTGATATTCTATCCAATATAAAAGATGGTGAATAAAGTTTTTCATCAAGATGTTTTTCTTTTACAATAGATTTTATTACACTTTTAGAATCATCCGTATCATAAATAGTAAAATTACGAACATATCCAAGTCTGTCGGCTTCAAGTCTTAATATACGTGCAAATACAGAATGAAAAGTACCCATCAAAATACTTTTTGCAGTATTACCTGTCAGGTCAATAATTCTTTCTTTCATTTCTTCTGCAGCTTTATTAGTAAAGGTAAGAGCTAAAATATTGTATGGAGAAATCCCCTGTTCAAGCAAGTAAGCTATTTTGTAAGTAAGTGTTCTTGTTTTACCTGACCCGGCACCTGCAATTATCATTACAGCACCTTCTATTTGTTTCACAGCCTCCCGCTGTTGTAGATTTAAATCATCTAATAACATTTGATTGTCAATCTCCAAATTCTATTCCCAAACCTTTAGCAGTACGTACTAAACGTGAATCAGGTGAAACTAAATGCGGCTCTCTCAATGCCTCTTCAAACGGAACGGCTATAACATCAGGATGTCTATAAGCAACCATATTTCCCCATTTACCAACTAATGCCAATTCAAAGGCTGCAACTCCAAATTCACAAGCTAAAACTCTATCGTATGCTATTGGCGTACCGCCTCTCTGCAAGTGTCCAAGCAATGTTACTCTAATGTCATGTTCTACACCTGCAGTAATTAATTCCTGTTTTAATGACCAACCTATTCCACCAAGCATAAAATTTTCATAACCTACTTCATTTGATACAGCACCTATTCGTTTTCCATCTTTATTTTTAGCTCCTTCAGCAACAACAATAATGCAAAATCCGCGTCCTTTACTATAACGTGTTTCTATTTTCTGTTTAATATTCTCTATATCATAAGGTATTTCAGGTATAACACATACATCAGCTCCTCCTGCAATAGCAGAATTTAATGCAATCCATCCTGCGTCTCTACCCATTACCTCAAGAATGAAAATACGATTATGGCTTGCTGCAGTGGTAACAAGTTTATCTACAGCCTCTGTTGCTATTTGTACCGCAGTCTGAAATCCAAAAGTATAATCGGTAGAACTTAAATCATTATCAATAGTTTTGGGAACATTAATAATATTTAATCCCTTATCGGCAAGAGCTTTTGATATTCTCAACGAACCATCACCTCCTATATTGATAACTCCTGTTATACCCATATATTGCAACCGACGAATCATTTCATCCGAACGGTCTAATGTTCCCCATGTGCCATCATTATTACGAACAGGATAAGCAAAAGGACCTCCCTTATTGGTTGTTCCTATAATCGTTCCTCCCTTTACTAAAATACCTGCAACACTTTGCTCATCAAGAATAATTACTTCGGCAGGATCTTTCAATACACCATTAAAAGATTCTATTGACCCTACTATTTCATAATCTTTTTCTTGAGAAGCCCTTTTGACTATTGCACGTATAACAGCATTAAGTCCGGGACAATCACCGCCGCCTGTCAATACTAAAATTCTATTCATATATTTTGTTCTATAAATATTATTGGGCTAAAATCTCTATTTTATTATTTGCAACTTCTATCAAGCCTCCCTTTACGTCAAATGATAACAATTTGTCGTTACTGTCTATCAATTCTATTTTCCCTTTTGCCAATACAGAAATTAATGGAGCATGATTAGTTAATATTTCAAAACTGCCGTCAAGTCCAATTAATCTTGCAAGCTTTACTTCTCCATTATAGAGTGTTTCATCCGGAGTTATGATGTTTATTTTCATCATCTGTAAATCGTTTATTCTTATCAATAAATTACTCTGCAGCTTCAGCAATCATTTTCTTTCCTTTTTCTATTGCTTCTTCAATAGTTCCTACCATAGAAAATGCAGCTTCAGGATATTCATCAACTTCTCCATCCATAATCATATTGAATCCTTTAATAGTATCTTCTATGTTAACAAATACACCCTTCATTCCTGTAAATTGTTCTGCTACATGGAACGGTTGCGAAAGAAAACGTTGAACACGTCTGGCACGAGAAACAACTAATTTATCTTCTTCAGACAGTTCTTCTATACCAAGAATAGCTATAATATCTTGAAGTTCTGCATAACGTTGAAGTATTTGTTTTACACGCTGTGCCGTTTTATAATGTTCCTCTCCAACAACATCAGGAGACAAAATACGGGACGAAGATTCCAAAGGATCTACAGCTGGATAAATTCCCAACTCACTTATTTTTCTGGATAATACCGTTTGAGCATCTAAATGTGCAAATGTTGTTGCAGGAGCAGGGTCAGTTAAATCATCTGCCGGAACATATACTGCCTGAACAGAAGTAATAGAACCACGATTAGTTGAAGTGATGCGCTCTTGCATTAAACCCATCTCCGAAGCAAGGGTCGGCTGATAACCAACAGCAGAAGGCATACGTCCTAACAAAGCAGAGACTTCAGAACCCGCTTGAGTAAAACGGAAAATGTTATCAATAAATAACAAAATATCTCTACCACCTGTCTTTTCATCACCATCTCTATAGTATTCGGCAACTGTTAATCCGGATAAAGCTACTCTTGCTCTTGCTCCCGGCGGTTCATTCATTTGTCCAAAAACTAATGTACATTTGCTTTCCGACAAAGCTTTTTCATCAACTTTTGACAAATCCCAACCACCTTCTTCCATAGATTTACGAAACTCTTCTCCATAATTTATAACACCACTTTCCAACATCTCACGTAAAAGGTCGTTTCCTTCTCGTGTTCTTTCTCCAACACCTGTAAAAACAGATTGTCCTTCGTATTTTTTAGCTATGTTATTTATCATCTCCATGATAAGAACTGTTTTGCCTACACCTGCACCTCCAAACAATCCTATCTTACCTCCTTTGGCATACGGTTCTATTAAATCTATAACTTTTATTCCCGTATAAAGAACTTCCTGTGATGTAGAAAGATTCTCAAATTTTGGAGGATTACGATGAATAGGATATGATTTTGTTTTTTCAACTTTTCCTATACCGTCTATTGCTTCTCCAATAACATTAAAAAGTCTGCCATTGATTTTATCTCCTATTGGCATTGAAATCGGTTCGCCAAGGTTCTCTACCTCCAAGCCTCTTCGCAAACCATCAGTAGAATCCATAGCGATAGTTCTAACAGTATTTTCTCCTATATCCTGTTGTGTTTCCAAAATAAGGACAGTGCCATCTTCTTTATTTACTTTAAGTGCATCATGAATATTTGGTAATACTTCTTCATTTGAAAAAGTTACGTCTATTACCGCACCGATAATCTGTGATATATATCCTTTGTTTGTGTCCATTGTTTTTATGTTTTTCAAAAAAATATTCTTAAATGAGGTTGCAAATATACGTTATTTTGATTTGATTTAAGTAAAAAAACAAATAAATATTTCGTTTAACCCTAACCATTTGTTATTATATTTAACCGTATTTTAATATAACATATTGCTGTCTGTTCATTTTTCATTGCTACTTAACTTGAATGGTATTATTACATAAACCTTATTTCTATCCCATCAATTTGTAAAAATATATAGAGTCTTTATTTATCTTTAATTACGAAATAAATTTCTTTGTTTTTTACACATAAATTCAAGATTGTAAATGAAAAAACCGTGTTTTCTAAAATACGTTTTGTTCAGGTAAGTATGAAAAACTATTTTCATTGTAAATTGTTTTGAAAATTTTCTTTTGTTTTGAAAGTTTTTATACTTTTGCAAATATGATGAAACAAAATAAAGTAAAATTTATAATTATCTAAAAAAATAACAATATGGGACGCATAATGGCTTTTGATTATGGGACAAAAAGAATAGGAATTGCAGTAACAGATACCCTTCAAATTATTGCAACAAAATTGACCATTTCTTCTGACGTTGAAATTATTCCTTTTCTGCAATCTTATATAGAACGTGAAGATATTGATTGTTTTGTTGTCGGTGAACCGAAACAGTTAAACAATACACCAAGTCAATCAGCAGAAGCAACACATCGTTTTTGTGAAAGGCTTAAAAAATATTTCCCTGATATTGATTTATATATGTTAGACGAAAGATTTACATCTAAAATTGCTTCACAATCAATAGCTAAAAGCGGTCTTAAACGAAAAATAAAACAAGAAAAAGGTATAATAGATGAAATGAGTGCTGTTATTATTTTACAGGATTTCATGAATATGACAGAAGAAAATAGAACTAAATATGATATTACCAATAGTTAGATATGGGCAACCAATTTTGCGACAGGCTGCAAAACCAATAGATAAAGAATATGCAAACATTAAGGAATTAGTCGCAAATATGTATGAAACAATGTATGCTGCACACGGAATAGGTTTAGCAGCTCCTCAAATAGATATTCCAATAGCAGTTTTTGTTGTAGATGTTGATTGTTTAAAAGAGAATTATCCTGATGCTATCGGCTTTAAACGTACATTTATAAACCCTGAATTGTTAGAAGAGAGTGGAGAAGAATGGTATTTTAATGAAGGTTGTTTATCTGTTCCGGATATACATGAAGATGTAAAACGAAAATCTATTATCAAAGTTAGATATTTTGACGAAAACTTTGTACAACATACGGAAACATTAACAGGAATATGTGCAAGAGTTTTTCAACATGAATATGATCATTTGCAGGGAAAAGTATTTATAGAACGGTTAAGTCCGTTAAGACGTTCATTATTAAAACGCAAATTGAACGATATTGCTGACGGACACACAACTCCCGATTACAAAATGAAAACCGTACAATACAAACATAAATAACTTACAAATCAAATAAATTATGAAACGATTAGTTTTAACTTTAACAATTATCATTCTTTGTTTTTCTGCATGTAAAAAAGAACAGAAACCTGATGAAAAAACTATTTTAATTCAAACTATTTCTCAAACTGAAATGTTCGCATTACAAAATTCCGAAGCTATTGATAGAAAAATTGCCGACAGCCTTATAAATCTCTATGATAGATTTGAAAAACTTTATCCGCAAGATTCATTATGTGCAGAATTTATGTACAAGGCGACAGATATTGCCGTAAATATAAAAGACTGTACAAGAGCATTGGAACATATTCAAAAAATAACTGATGGATATTCAACAAGTGATTATGTGGAATGGGCTTATTATTTTAAGGCAATTATTTATTCAGACGTTTGCAATGATAAAGATAAAGCAACAGAAGCATACAAATTCTTCCTTGATAATTATCCGCAAAGCAAATTTGCAAAAGAAGCAAATGTTATGCTTAATATGTTGCAAATGCAGAACGAAATGCAGATAATAAGAGAATTTGAAGCAAAGAATCAAAATAAGGAAAGTGATTCCATATAATTTCATCAGTAAATTAATAAGAAAGAATATGGACAATATATTTAACGAATTGCCTTTTATGGCAATAACTGTTTCTGATAAAGACGGAAAAATAATAGATATGAATAACCGTTCTGCAGAAACATTCAAACTGTCAGGCGGACGTTCTTTAATTGGTAAAAATTTATTTGATTGTCATCCTGAACGGGCTCAACAAATAATAAGAAAAATGATGAATAATCCTGAAACAAATACATATACCATTGAAAAAGGTGACATTCATAAATTGATTTATCAAACACCATACTATAATAATGGAGAATTTGCAGGCTTAATAGAATTTTCCATTGTAATACCAAAAAATATTCCCAATTATATTCGTTCTTCTAAATAAATTCATTAATGAAAATAGCTATTTTTCAGGCAGACACCAAAGACGGAAAAGTTAAAGAGAATATAACTCGATACAAAAGTCTGCTAAACAATTTGGAAACAGATACCAACCTTATCATATTGCCTGAAATGTTTCTAACAGGCTTTACATTTGATGTTAATTTAGCTCAAAGAGAGGAAGAAGGATTAGAATTTATGAAAGAAACTGCACACAAATATAATACCGCTGTTTGTGGCAGTCTTTTTATTATGGAAAACGGACAATATTTTAATCGGAATTATTTTGTTTTTCCCAATTCTCGAGTAGAATATTACGACAAAAAACATTTATTTTCAATAACGGATGAAGTAAAAATTCTTACAGCCGGCAACGAAAAAAAAGTTGTTGCATACAAAGGATGGAAGATACGTTTATTAACATGTTACGATTTACGCTTTAATACGTGGTCTAACAATGCTGTGCATAATAAAATTTTTGACTACGATTTACTTATTTATGTTGCATCGTGGGCAGACGTGAGAATAAAAGCATGGGACGCTTTGTTACCTGCTCGTGCAATAGAAAATATGGCTTTTGTAGCAGGAGTAAATCGTTGTGGAAAAGATAAAAAAAATCGCACGTACAGCGGTCATTCAGCTGTGTTTAATTATAAAGGAGAAACTTTAATAACTGCAAAAAATAAAAAAGAAGAAATTGCTTACTGTTCATTAGACAGGGAACAACTTCTTCTTTTTCGCAATCAGTTTCCCGTTTGGAAAGACTGGTAAAAAAAAGCAATTAAATTTACTTTTTCATTTCTTCTGTGGGAATTTCCTTTTGAAAAGCCTGATAAAGGTCAAACTCTAACTGTTTCATTTCATTTTTCTTACTAATTGTTGCATAATAAGCTTTTGTTTTCTTATCTTTTTCGTAAAGTACAACCTCATCAAGTTTATATCCCTTATAATTTTCCGCAACATAATTCTTTATGTTTTCGCAATATTCCAAAGGAATAATCCATGAACTTTCCGTTGCAGCATTAGTAAATTGCATTCTCATTTTGTTACCGTTTGCATCAAAACTCGCTCGGTAAGTAAGAGAATCTATCTGTTCCCATTTTACCTGCTCAACACCCTGTCTCAACCGTTTGAAATCTTTTACAAATTTCTCTGGGACATCCCTTTCATCAACCACAGGATAGGCTGATTTTTTTGTACTGCTGCAAGATGCTATTAAAGCAGCACATGCCAATAATATGAATACTTTTTTCATTTTGTTTGTATTTTTCTACCGCAAAGGTAATTATTATTTTTTATTTTATTATTTCATTTTTTATTTTTTGCCAACGTTGTCCGTCCATTTTAGTTCCAAGAACTTCTATCACATTTCCTGCAACAACACTCCCCCATTTACCACACGTTTCCAAATCTTTACCTTGAGATAATGCGGAAAGAAATCCGCCGGCATATACATCACCTGCACCCGTTGTGTCAAGTTTGTTTTTATTGTCGGTTGCAGGAATTTTGTAAATATTGCCTTCTGAACATATCAAAGAACCCTTTGCACCAATTTTTACTACTGCTATTTCAGCATACTTTGCAATCTCTTCAACTGCCTTTTCCGCTTCCAAGCCTGTAAAAGCATTTGCTTCATCCTCATTAGCAAAAATTATATCCGCTCTTTGACAAAGTTCCTGCAAAAAATCAAGATTTTCATCCACAATATTATAAGAAGCCAAATCAATAGAAATTTTCATATTCAAATTTTCAGCTATATTAAATATGGTTTCTATCAAATTGCGATTGGAAATCAAATATCCTTCAACATGAACACAGTCATAAGATACAAAATTCTCTGTTTTTATCAGTGAAGCATTCAATTCCAGCGCTGCTCCAAGATGCGTAGCAAATGTTCTTTCTCCGTCTTCACTCACAAACGTTAAGGCTGTTCCCGTTGTATTTGTATCACTTCTGAAAACCGAAGGTTTAACTCCCGCCTGACGCAAATCAGAAACATAAAACTCCCCATATTCATCTTTTCCGACAATACCAATATATCCTGTCTCTGTTCCAAGATTGGCAAGCACATTTGCAGTGTTGGCAGCAGACCCGCCACTCACCATAGTAGATGGAAATTGAGAAGTTGCCTTCAACAACTGTGCGGAAGTCTCTTTATCAACCAACTGCATACTTCCTTTGGGCAGATTTAATTCCTCAAGTATGCCATCATTATCCATTACTTTGATAATATCCACCAAAGCATTTCCTATACATAAAACTTTTTTAGTCATAAACTGTAATTTTTAAAATACTGCGCTTAATTTTAAGCCGAATGTCGTACTAACGTCTTGATTTGGCAATATATTGTTGTAATATTTAATATCAGGCGATAAAGTTAGATTTGTTCTTTTTCCAACATCCCATGTCAAAAATCCATGCGAAACATTTATTTTTTGTGCTGCTTTTGGTGCATTTATCCACGATGCTACCCAAAAACCAATAGCACCTGCCAATCCAACAATCATACCTGTTGCCGCCACTATATCACGCGATTTGTGTTGCCTGCCATCCCCATAATCAACATATCTTGATATTTCATAAGCAGAACGCGAAAACAACATCAATGAACCTGCCCATCCGCCAAGATACATCAAACCCTTAAAAAATTCTCCATTGTACATTTGTCCTGCTCCCGGAAAACAAAAAAAGGAAAGCGAAAAAGACAATCCCGTACTCAAATATCTGTAATCATACGTTGTTCCAACAGAATAATTTTCCTTGTTTTCTACCTGTGCCGCAGTTTTTTCAAAGCAAAACACAGATATTATAAATACGACAACAATAAATTTAAAACTACGCATATTTCACATTATTAAATTGATTTGTATGCAAAAGTAATATTTTTCATTTAACTGTCATTACTTAATAAAAACTTAAATATATAAATCACATTTTAACATATTTATTGCAAAAATTGAGGAAAAACTACTTCCTTTTTTTTTCGAAGGATGTCCTGCGGATTTCGAAGGATTCCCCGCAAATTTCTAAGGATGTCCTGCATGTCACAAAGGACGTCCTGCATGTCTCGAAGGATTCCCCGCATTTCACGAAGGATGTCCTGCGAATTTCAAAGGATTCCCTGCATGTCTCGAAGGATTCCCCGCAAATTTCGAAGGATGTCCTGCATGGCATGAAGGAAGTAATTTCAGATTTACAGGATATGCTTCATGATTTAAAGGAGATGCTTCCTGATTTAAATTATATAAAGAATGGTTTTAATCAGGTAGATAATGGTTTACGGAAGATATTTCCCGATTTAAAATATATAAGTAATGATTTTTAATAAATACATAATGGTATGCAGGATATAAACCGTAATTTATTTGTCGGAAATCTGTCTCGAAATTCTCATTGCACAAAAATTAGGTCCGCACATCGTGCAATAATCGCTGCCGTGAGATGATTCCCCAAAATATTCTCTTGCACGTTGAGGGTCAAGTGCGAGATTAAACTGGTCATTCCAGCGAAATTCGAATCTCGCTTTTGACAATGCGTTATCCCGTTCCATAGCAGACGGATGCCCCTTTGCTATATCGGCAGCATGAGCCGCTATTTTGTATGCAATAATACCGTTGCGAACGTCTTCTTTGTCAGGAAGAGCAAGGTGTTCCTTAGGCGTTACGTAACACAGCATCGCAGTCCCATACCAGCCTATCAGCGCTGCACCAATAGCAGATGTAATGTGATCATAGCCCGGAGCAATGTCTATGGTCAAGGGACCAAGTGTGTAAAATGGGGCGCCGTGACAAATTGCTATCTGCTTATCCATATTCTCTTTTATTTTATGCATTGGAATATGCCCCGGTCCTTCAATTAACACCTGCACATTTTTATTCCATGCTATCTGCGTCAGTTCCCCAAGCGTTTCCAATTCCCCAAATTGTGCCTCATCGTTTGCATCGTGCAGAGAACCGGGACGCAATCCGTCTCCCAATGAAACCGCAACATCATAACGTGCCAAAATATCGCATATATCTTCAAAATGCGTATAAAGAAAATTTTCCTTTTTATTGGTTTCCATCCATTTTGCCATTATAGAACCGCCCCTGCTGACTATTCCTGTGAGACGCTGTTTAGCAAATGGCACTAACTTCCAAAGCAATCCTGCATGAATCGTAAAATAATCCACCCCCTGCTCACATTGTTCAATTAAAGTATCTCGATATATTTCCCATGTAAGATTTTCTGCGATTCCATTAACTTTTTCCAATGCCTGATAAACAGGAACTGTTCCCATTGGAACAGGACAGTTGCGAATAATGTTCTCACGAGTTTGGTGAATATCCTTGCCTGTTGACAAATCCATAAGAGTGTCGCCCCCAAGCAGACAACTGTATATCGCTTTTTCAACTTCTTTATTTATATCCGAACCAAGTGCCGAATTACCGATATTAGTGTTGATTTTTACGAGAAAACGGCTTCCTATTATCATCGGTTCTGCCTCAGGATGATTAGGATTGGACGGAATCACAGCACGCCCTGCTGCCACTTCCTGCCTGACGAACTCAGGTGTGATATATGATTTGTCGTCATTGATATGCCCCATATTTTCTCTTATCGCAACGTATTCCATCTCCTCCGTTATCACTCCCGCTTTTGCCAATGCCATTTGAGTAAGGATCTGTCCTTTGTCAGCCTTGCGCTTTGCCAACCACTGTTCTTTTATTTTTGGTATTCCCTTCTTCACATCTACTTTCACGTTCTCATCAGACCAAACTCCTCCCGTATCATACAGTCTTACAGGTTCATTAAATTCTTTTTTGCCTTTTGTTGTCACAGTATCCGTAAGCGTAACCTGACGCATTCCGACTTCTATGTCATGTATCTGACCTTTAATGTATATTTTTTTGATGGCATTAGCCGTTATTTTGCAATTTTCCATATATAGTATGTATTAAGAGGCGGCAAAGGTAGTTATTTTTTCAAATTACTTATTTTTCAACTGTTTTTGCGTACATTTGCACACTGAAAATCAAAATAAAATGAATTTAAATCACATAACAATTTTTATTAACAACGCTGTTCATACTGATATTTTTAAACGATTTATGAAAGTATTCTCTGTTGATTTTCTTGTCAGAGGAGGAAATTTCCTGCTTATTTTCATCTTCACTGCTATTATGACTCAAAAAGAATTTGGCATATACGGTTATCTCTATTCTTTTGCAATGGTGATGTCGGGGATACTCGGTTTTGGTTTCAACATCTCTTTGACTAAAATCTATGCCGACACAATTACAACATACAAAAACAAACAGAAAGATATGCTTTTTACTCTTACCACTTCTATGGTTACTCTCTTAACAATAGCAATGATTTTTATTTATTCTACAGGTTTGGATAAACAGTTTTTCACTCTTTTGAATGAAGGGAATGTAAAAGATTTTAATTATTCTTCATATCGTTTTTACACGGCTATTGCAATAATATCCACTATCTTTACTTCTTATTTAACTTATTTCTTTGTGTCGTCCGAACAGATAAAAAATATCCAAATATTTAATCTTTTACGTTTTTTCCTGACAAATACAGCAGCCATAATTATAATTATTGTATCTGATAAGGATGCTGCAATGTTAAGATTGGCTGTTACTTATTTAACAGAATTGATATTAACTGTAATCTTTGGAAAAATGTTCCTTGCAAGAGGCAAATTTGATATGTTCTTTTTAAGAAAAGCACTCAAAATAGGCTTACCTGTTATGGGAACATCAATAGTTTATGCCATAATAAACTTTGGAGACAAGTATTTTGTTATGAAGTATTACGGAGAAGAACAGTTTGCTACTTATAATCTTGCTTTGCTTATCGCAATGGTATTGATTATCATTTTCCAATCCTTCAATTTTATATGGCTTCCTTTGTTTATGAAAGAGCAGGATTTAAGAATACAAAAACGAAAAATTAAACGATTCTCTCTGATAATATTTGTTTCTTTTATTTGTATTTCTATTATGTTATGGTTTGGAGTATGGTTTTTATTGAATATTGGTATTTTGAAAGATCAATACAGGGGTATCCTTGAGTTACTTCCCATATTACTCGGTTCTCAAATAGCCATTTCTCTCTCTCAACTTTATAATAATTACATGACATATTTTGAAAAAACTCACATACAATTCGTTTTTGGAGTAGTAATTAGCCTCATAGCTTTATTATTGTATTATTTTGGGATAAGATATTTGGGTGTTATTGGAATTTGCTGTTCCCTTTTAGTAGTAAATATATTAAGTTTTCTACTATATTTTTTCCGTTCCAATTATTACATATCCAACAGGCTAAAATAAAGTCGTATATATTCTTAAAAGTCTTGTGGTGCAAAGATAAATTCCATTGCCTTTTTACTGTTTTCATCCGTTACAACCTTAAAAGGAGGTTCCGGGTAAAGTTTAATGTAATAGTTTCCATCATCTGTAGCTTCTATTCCTTTTAGAGCTTGCAATGAAGCATACAGATTAAGTTTTTCGTTCAAACGAAGAAAAGTTGCACCGTCACTCAATTCAACAAGATATTGATAATCTTTCAAAACATTTACATTTTCACCATTATTCAAAACTACAACTGTTTGTTTCCCTTTAGAATAAAAATAACTTATTGATTCAATATCAACAAATCTGTCTTTTTCAGCCTCAACTAATGCCACCTCAAAACTAATCTGTATATCATTAACAAACGTTTGCTTTGCTATAACCTGAGTATCATCATAAATACTCCATACCCCTTCTTTCTTATCTGCCTTATATTGTCCAATTACACGCAACTCACCGGTACGATAATATTCTTTATACTCTCCATCTCGCAAGTCATCTTTATAATTACAGTTAAAATAACCTCCGTCAAACGTTCCCTGCAAACACAATCCATTCTTTTTGTTATTGGAATAATGTATTTCCTCTACAATTTTTCCATCCCTGTTCCAAACTTTCCAAGTTCCTTCTTTAGAACCCTTACAATAAAAATTTTCACTCAATTTTTTACCATCCTGAGTATAAGTTTTCCAAAGACTGTCCTGCTTTCTATCAAAATAAAAACCCTCAGCCATAACTTGTCCATCCGGATAATAATTAGTTGTTTTACCTTTATGTCCATCATCGGAAAATTCGGTTATTGCACGTAATTTACCACTTTGATAATAGTATTTGAAAACTCCTGTTTCTTTATCATCTATAAAAGTTCCCTCATAAAGTTTAACACCTTTTTTGTTTGTTTTTGACCAAACGCCCTGTTTTCTACCTTTTTCATCTGTTTTATTTTGAGAAAAGAGAGTAACCGCAAACAAAGTTACTAACAAAAAACTAAATACCTTTTTCATTTTCAATATATTTTGCAAATTTTATCAACGAATCAAATCTTAAATCTATTATTTTGGGATATTTTCTTGGTAAATAATAAGAATCTGAAATAAATACAGTTTTCATCTTCAATCTTTTTCCAAATAACATATCCGGAAATGAATCACCAACCATAATACTTTCTTTAAATCTAACATTATCCGAATACATTTTTTTAGCTCTTAATCCCATTCCAACCTGTGGTTTTCTGTTAAACGAATTGTCTTTACTTAAAGCAGGACAATGCAAAACACAATCTATCATTCCTCCATTAAACTTTACTTCTTCTATCATTTTTTCAGAAATATGTCGAAAATCTTCCTCACTCATTAAGCCTTTTCCTATACCCTGTTGATTAGATACAACAATTATTGGAGAAAAATGCTTGGAAAGGATTTTTAAGGCTTCTAAAACCCCTTCTTCAAAAACAAATTCTTTCCACTCACAAACATATCCATCAATTATTCGCTTGTTTATCACACCATCTCTGTCTAAAAATAAAGTCATTTGTCTTTTAACTAAAAATAAAAAATTAAAATTTACACATCACAGTGTTTTAAGAATGGCAAAGATATAACTTTTACTTTAATTATGCAGATATTTCATAAAAATTAATCTTGCAATACAAAACATACAATGAAAAATTTTATCTTTTTCACAATGAAGCAAATATAAAATTTACATATAATTTTTTGTTTGAAAATCAAGCAGTCTTTATTTGCAATAATAAAATCAAAAAATAATTTTAAAAAATCAAGATATAATTGTTCAAAATCAAAATATTTCAAAATAATATTCAAACATATTTTAAGAAAAAATTTATTTTTTATTTAACAATGACAAAACTAAATTATTTTCTAATCTGACGGTTATTTCTATTTATTATATAGGCTATAATACATCTCTTCATAATTAAGTTTTTCAACAGAATATCCATAAAACAGAAACTTTTTATTGCAAAAAAATATAAATAACCAAAAAAAATACTGTATATAAAAAAAAAGTTGTACTTTTGCAACTTAAAATTGATGTGTGCGGAATGGGCGGACGGGAATCGTTCGCTTTTCTATTATACGTTAATTCAAATGTTTATAAGGAAATGATAAGTAAAGAACAAGTATTGGAAGCTGCAACTACAGCATGCGAAATTGTTAATAAAAACACTGAAAATAATCTTTCAATAGCTAAAATAAGTGTTAATAAAGCAAATAATATAGTAATTTATTTGCAGAAATTAACAAATGTAACTATTGACGATTGTGCTAATGTTTCTAAAGAAATAGAAAAACTGCTTGACAGAGATGTGGAAGACTTTTCTTTAACAGTATCATCAATGGGAAGTAAATAGTAAATAAAAACTGATAATAATAAACATAATAATATGGAACGGATAGATTTAGTAGATAGTTTCGCAGAGTTTAAAGAGTTTAAAAATATTGAAACAGAAACTCTTATGAGGATTGTTGAAGATGTTTTTAAAGCAATGCTTATAAAACGTTATGGCAGTGACGAAAATTTTGATATAATTGTTAATCCTGACAGAGGTGATTTGGAAATATATAGAAATCTTTTAATTGTTGAAGATGGACAGGTTGAAAATCCTCATCAACAAATAGCATATTCCGATGCAATAAAAATAGCTCCTGATTTTGAAATTGGAGAAGAGATTTCTGAACAGGTAGCGTTAGAAGAGTTTGGACGCAGGGAAATTCTTTCTATACGTCAAACACTTGTATCAAAAGTACAGGAATACGAAAGAGCTGCCATATTCAACAAATATACAGAAAAGAAAGGAGAAATAATAGTAGCGGAAGTACATCAGGTATGGAAGAAAGAAATAATGCTTTTAGATGACGACGGAGTAGAACTTTCTTTACCAAAAGAAGAACAAATACCGGGTGATTTTTTCCGCAAAGGTGATACAATAAAATCTGTTGTTCTTAATGTTACAATGAAAAATGGAATACCAAAAGTTATTGTCTCTCGTGTTTCTCCTATCTTTTTGGAACGTCTGTTTGAACAGGAAGTACCGGAAATCTATGACGGCTTAATAACCATAAAAGATATTGTACGTCAACCGGGAGAAAGAGCTAAAGTTGCCGTTGAAACTTATGACGACAGAATTGACCCTGTTGGTGCATGTGTTGGAATAAAAGGTTCTCGTATTCACGGAATAGTCAGAGAATTGAAAAATGAAAACATTGACGTGATAATTTATACTACGAATATGGAATTATATATTTCACGTGCATTAGGTCCGGCAAAAGTAGATTCTGTAAAATTGCATCCTGATGAAAAAAAGGCTGACGTGTATATGAATCCGGACCAAGTATCACTTGCTATTGGTAAAGGCGGTTACAATATACGTTTAGCAACTAAACTTACAGGTTATACTATAGAAATTTATCGTAACACAGTGATTGATTATGACGATGTAATGTTGGATGAATTTAATGATGAAATAGAACAATGGGTAATAGATATTTTGAAATCTATAGGCTGTGATACAGCAAAAGACGTACTTGCACTTTCTGTTGAAGAATTAGAACAAAGAACAGACCTTGAAACAGAAACCATTAAGGAAGTTCTTTCTATATTGCAGGCAGAATTTGAAGAATAATAAAAAAAATTAAATATATATTAAATGGCGGAAGAACAAATTATATACAGGCTACAAAAAGTCGCAAAAGAGTTTAACGTAAGTGTTAAAACCATTGTTGACTACCTGCGCAAAAAAGGTAGAACTATAGATATGAGCCCTAATTCTAAAATTGGACAAAGTGACTATGATCTTATTGCTGCTCAATATAAAACTGACAGTAAAGTAAAAGAACAGGCTGACAAAATAAAAATATCTGTGGAAAACCAGCCTGCGCAAGATAAAAAAACTGAAAAAAAGACCGAAAAACATCAAAAAGATAAAGATGTCAAAAAAGAGTCTAAATCTAATGATGTTAAAATAAAGGATAAACCTGCACAAACGCAATCTGTATCTGATGTACAAAAGGAAGAAAAAGAAGAAGTAATTCCGACAAATAAACCGCCAAAACAACAGATTCAAAAAAAAGAAACACCAAAGCTTGAACAACAGACTGATAACACTGTTAATAATAATGAGCAGAAAGTTAATAAACCCAAAAAATCCAATACTAAAACCGCCAATAATAATGTTAATGCTCCGGTTATTTTAGACAAAATAGACCTTTCAACTATAGATTATAGTCTTAAACCTAAAAAAAAGAAATCCAAAATACAAAAGGAACAGGAACTTGCCGCTATTAAAGAACAAGAACACAAAGTAAGTGAAGAAGTTCTTCGCAGACAGGTTCAACAAGCTCATATAAAAGAAGAAAAAACTCAAAAAATAGAAGAACCTCCTCAAGAAACAACAGCAAAAGTCTTTATGAAGACTGAATATGTAAAACTTTCCGGTCCTGTTGTTGTTGGAGAAAAAATAGACCTTGCTTCTTTGGAAAAACCAAAAAGTCCTTTTATTGATAAGGGAGAGAAAAAATTTAAAAAGAATAAGCAAAAAGAAAAAAGACAGCGACTGAAACAAAAAACCGAACAGGTACAAATAAATGCTAAACAACAAGGAGGAGATAAACCACAAAATAACAAAAATCACAACAATAAACATACTGCAAATAAACCTTTTGATAAAAATAATAAAAAAGATTTCAAACAACAAGGCAAATTCAAAAAGAAAAAAGAAGTCAAAAAAGAAATTGACACTAACGAAATTGAACGTTTAGTAAAAGAAAATTTGGCTCGTTTGTCTGCATCTGGTGGAAAATCCAAAACATCAAAGCATAAAAGAGAAAAACGTAAAGAAATACAGCAACATTTACAAGAAGAAATGATTGCTGAAATGGAAAATCGCAAAATATTAAAGGTAACTGAGTTTGTTACAGCTAACGAACTTGCTGCAATGATGGAAGTAGAAGTTACAAAAGTTATTGCGGCATGTATGACACTCGGAATGTTTGTTTCAATAAATCAACGTCTTGATGCGGAAGCCATACAACTTATTGCCGATGAATTTGGATTCACAATAGAATTTGTAAGTGCAGATGTTGTGGAGGCACTCTCTGATGAAGAAAAAGACGATCCTGATGACCTTATGCCAAGAGCACCTATCGTTACAGTTATGGGGCACGTAGATCACGGTAAAACATCTCTGTTGGACTATATTCGTCATGCTCATGTTATAGCTTCTGAAGCAGGAGGTATAACTCAACATATTGGAGCTTACGAAGTAACTCTGCCTAAATCAGGTAAAAAAATAACATTTTTGGATACGCCCGGACACTCCGCTTTTACAGCTATGCGTGCAAGAGGAGCAAAGATGACTGACATAGCTATTATTGTTGTAGCGTGCGATGATAAAATAATGCCGCAAACAATAGAAGCTATAAATCATGCACAGGCTGCAGGAGTACCCATTGTCTTTGCTTTGAATAAAATAGACAAACCAGGAGCCGATCCCGACCGCATAAAAACTGAACTTGCAAATATGAATTTTTTAGTTGAAGAATGGGGAGGTAAATATCAATCACAGGAAATATCTGCAAAACTTGGAACTAACGTGGAAGAACTTCTGGAAAAAGTACTTTTAGAAGCAGAAATTCTTGAATTAAAAGCAAATCCAAACAAACGGGCTAAAGGAGCAATAATAGAATCTTCATTGGATAAAGGACGTGGTTATGTTGCAAAAATTCTTGTACAGGATGGCACTATTCATCATGGAGATATTGTTTTAGCCGGTGCTACGTATGGAAAAGTAAAAGCCATGTATAATGAGAGAAATCAAATAATTAAAGAAGCAGGACCTTCAACCCCCGTTTTATTACTTGGATTAAACGGAGCGCCTCAAGCTGGCGATGCTTTCAATGTAATGGAAAACGAAAAAGAAACAAAGGATTTAGCTACTCGCCGTCTGCAATTACAACGTGAACAGGGACTTAGAACTCAAAAACATATTACTCTCGATGAAATTGGACGCCGCATAGCAATAGGTGATTTTAAACAATTAGATTTAATAGTTAAGGCTGATGTTGATGGTTCGGTTGAAGCTCTCTCCGATTCACTTTTAAAACTTTCTACACCTGAAGTACAGGTTAATGTAATTCACAAATCTGTTGGTCAAATTACAGAAAGCGATGTTCTGCTGGCAACAGCTTCCAATGCTATTATCATAGGTTTTCAAGTACGACCTTCGCTTGCAGCACGAAAGATTGCTGATGCCGAACAAATTGACATACGTTTATATTCTGTTATCTACAGTGCTATTAATGAACTGAAAGACGCTATTGAAGGTATGCTTTCGCCGGATATTCAAGAAAAAATCATTGCTAATTTAGAAGTAAGAGAAGTCTTTAAAATTTCTAAAGTTGGTACTATTGCGGGCTGCATGTGTTTGGACGGGAAAATCAATCGTAACACAAAAATACGCATTATTAGAGATGGAATAGTAGTTCATACAGGAAAACTTGCATCACTCAAGCGCTTCAAAGACGAGGTTAAAGAAGTGGTTTCCGGACAGGATTGCGGACTAAATATAGAAAACTTCAACGATATTAAAGTTGGGGATATAATAGAGGGTTATGAAGAAATTGAAATAAAGCGTACTTTAAAATAAAAAATGCCTGAAACTTGCCTCCATAGTTCAAGGGATAGAACGGAAGTTTCCTAAACTTTAAATGCAGGTTCGAGTCCTGCTGGAGGTACAAATGTTTTGTCTATTACTTGTGAACGAATATTTTGGATGCCCTATTTGTTATTAAAACAATAAACAAGGTAATTTTTTTCATGTTTTTAAATTTTTTCATGTTTTAATTTTTTTTACGAAAAGAATCTCAATTTAACGAGATTCTTTCATTTTATCCTCTATAAAGAGACAATGTTAAAAGTCCTACAAACATATATATGTATGAGTGGGAATACGAAAAGTACAAAATGAGTAAAAATGATTTTAATAATAGCCTGAATTTTGCCTGAAACGCCGACCTCTTTCCTAACCTTGAATTTATGGAAAGCCAAGCAGCATCCAAAGTTATCTAATGTAGAAATTTCCTTAAATGGTCTTAAAGAATACACTAA
>JAISUE010000030.1 GCA_031272245.1 Bacteroidales bacterium | reverse complement strand
GTGTATGGCTCGCTCTTTTCATTGAAATACGATGACAAAAGTGCCTTTGCCAAAATCACAACGCACTTTTGCTTTGAATAAGGATTGACACAATCAACCCAAACGTAATCTATATTGTTGCCGACAGCCAAAGCAGTATTTGAAGGCAGCGTCCATGGAGTTGTAGTCCAGGCAAGAAAATAAGTATTTGGATATTTGGCTGCATCACTCAAACGAAACATTGCCGTAACAGTTGTATCCTTTACATCGCGATAGCAACCCGGCATATTCAATTCGTGAGAAGACAAACCTGTTCCTGCCGCAGGTGAATATGGCTGTATTGTATAACCTTTATAAAGATAACCTTTTTTGTAAAGTTCTCCTAAAAGATACCACAATGTTTCTATATATTCATTTTTAAATGTTATATACGGGTTATCTAAATCAACCCAATAACCCATATCCATTGTCAACTTGTCCCACAAATCTTTATATTTCATAACCTCTGCTTTGCAAGCAGCATTATAATCATCAACGGAAATTTTTTTGCCTATATCTTCTTTTGTTATACCAAGTTTTTTTTCTACACCAAGTTCAACAGGCAATCCGTGAGTATCCCAACCTGCTTTTCTCGCTACATAAAAACCTTTCTGCGACTTATATCTACAAAAAATATCTTTTATAGTTCGAGCCATAACATGATGAATACCGGGTTGTCCATTTGCAGAAGGAGGACCTTCATAAAATACAAAAGGTTTTGCGCCTTCTCTCAATTTCAAACTTTGCTTAAAGGTTTCTTCTGTTTGCCAAAAGCTAAGTATTTGCTTGTTTATCTCTGTTAGGTTTAATCCCTTGTATTCTTTGTAATTACTTTTCATAGTAAAAAATTAAATAATAGATTGTATTAAAACTGTTTTGCAAAATTACTAAAACTTTGATAAATCTACAAAAACAAATTAAACAAAACAATGTATTGACAGAAAAACAGATATTAAATTAAATTAAATTAAATTAAATTTATTTTATTTTGTTTGCTTACTTTTGTTGCCATAAAACTAAAAAATATTCAATGAGCGAAATCAAAAAACTTGCAAGTCAAACAACCATTTATGGAATACCTACAATTCTTGGAAGGTTTCTTAACTACTTTCTTGTACCATTACAAACATATAATATGCCTGTCAGTGATTATGGTGTGGTAAATACTTTTTACGCTTACGCTTCCTTTATGATGATATTGCTGACTTACGGAATGGAAACGGCATTTTTTAGATATTCACAAGAAGAAAAAGCAAAGAAAGTTGTTTATAATACTGCGATGCTGTCTCTTTTTTCAACAACATTTATATTTTTTCTAATAACTTTTATTTTTATTAATCCGCTCACTAACTTAATGAACGGCAATCTTGCCAGCAACGTTTTCAGTAATAAATATGTGTTAATGTTTCTACTGATTCTTTCTTTTGATGCTTTGCGGGCTATTCCTTATGCTAAATTGCGTGTTGAACAAAAGGCTAAACGCTTTGCTATTATTAAGTCTGTTGATATTTTTACCAATATAGGTTGTAATCTGTTATTTTTTCTGGTTATTAAACCGAAAGATTTAATTTCTGCTATTTTTCTTTCAAATTTGATAGCGTCAGTTGTTTCTTTCGTTTTGCTTACACCTCAATATCTTCAATTCCGATTAAATTTTTCTCTTTCACTGCTAAAAAAAATGTTGAAATATGGTCTGCCTGTTATGATTGGTGGATTGGCAGGAATGATAAATGAAACTTTTGACCGAATAGCCCTTCAACATTTAATTGCAATCCCAAAAGGATGTATTGATTCTTCAAAATACATAATGAATCAGATAGGTATTTACAGCGGTTGTTATAAATTTGCAATACTGATGACACTTTTTATTCAAGCATTTAAATTTGCGGCAGAACCGTTCTTTTTTTCCAAAATGAAAAATGCTGATGCAAAACAGACTTACAGTAAAGTTATGAGTGTTTATACCGTTTTTCTTTGTATTGTTTTTCTTGCTGTTATGGCTTATATTGATGTTTTGAAATATTTTGTTGAAGAAAAATATAGAGTTGGTTTAATGATTGTACCTGTTTTGTTGATTGCTAATTTATGCTTGGGTGTCTATTATAATCTTTCTATATGGTATAAAGTAATTGATAAAACTATTTATGGTGCATATATTACTATTGCAGGAGCGGTAATAACCCTTGTTCTTAACTATTTTTCAGTTCCAATTTTTGGCTATATGGGAGCAGCATGGACAACTTTAATTTGTTATTTTGCAATAATGGTAATATGTTATTTCTGCGGACAAAAATTTTATCCGATAAATTATCCAATAAAACAACTTTCATTTTATTTTCTGCTCGCAATTATTCTGTATTTTGTAATGAAATTATTACCAATAGAACATTTATTGCTACGATTGGCTGCTAATACTGTTATATTGGCAGGATATATCTTTCTAACTTTAAAATCTAAATTGTTACGTTCTTAAATAATTAAGTTCATCATTGCCACAAAGTAATAACCCATTTTTTTTTTATGAAAAAGCGAAAAAAATTTGTTCATTAAATTATTTTTTGTAATTTTGTAATCTGATTAGAGATATAAAAAATGAAAAAAATGATACGAAGTATAAAACAAAATAATGTGAAAAATAATTCGCAAAAAACTTGCGAAAGTCATTTATTTTTCGTATCTACACACACACACACACACTTTCCACTAACTTCTCCCGCCCACCCTCTCAAAGTTTTTTTCATAGAAAATGCACAGAGTATCAATTTATTTTATCAGCCACAACTTTTTTTCAAATGGGAACATGTACGGAACTTTTTGTAACATGTACAGAAGATTTTTGCACAGGTGCGGAAACATCTAACGCAGGTGTGGAAAAATCCAACGCAGGTGCGGAAACATCTAACGCAGGTGCGGAAACATCTAACGCAGGTGCGGAAGTATCTAACGCAGGTGTGGAAAAATCCAACGCAGGTG
>JAISUE010000024.1 GCA_031272245.1 Bacteroidales bacterium | reverse complement strand
AAAACTTTTTTGAGTTTTGAAAAATGTTTTTTGAGAGTTAAAAAATATTTTTTGAGTTTTGAAAAATGTTTTTTGAGAGTTAAAAAAACTTTTTTGAGTTTTGAAAAATATTTTTTGAGAGTTAAAAAAACTTTTTTGAGGACAAAAACTTTGGTTGCAAAGTTCAAAACATTGGTTGCAGAGTTCAAAACTTTGGTTGCAAGTCTCAAAACTTTGGTTGCAAAATTCAAAACTTTGGTTGCAAAGTTCAAAACTTTGGTTGCAGATGTGGTAATCTTTGTTAATAATCCATTGAGAATGATTGAATTGATGGAAATAAGGGTTTTTGATATGAATGAACAAAAGTCAATTTCTTTAAGTCATTTTCAAATCGCTTTTATCTATTTTGCAAATGCTTAAACCTTTATTATTTTTGATTTTAAAGCAAATTTAACGCTAAATACAGGCAAAAGTTGGATTTAAAACAAAAATCCGATTTTCCCCATACAAATTATTAAATATAAAATGGCGTCTCAATCATTATGAAACGCCATTTTAAAATTCTAATTTATTTTTCTTATTTTTGCACACTGAAATAACAAATAAATATGCGGCAAAGCAAATCCGGATTGGATTTTAATACACAACATGACCTATTTGGACAGGTAGAACCAATAACTCTGTCAATAGAAAAAACGGCAGATAAAATTGGCGTTTCTACTGCAACAATACATAATTGGATTAAAACCGGTTATTTATTGTCCTCAAATGGAAAAGTATTAAGTTCATCAATAGAAAACTTTATTGCAGAATTTGTTGGTAAAGATAAACTTATTGCAAGAGCAAATAAACTAAAAAAAGATAATCATAATCATACCTTATTATCAAATATCATTGAGAATAAAATAAATTCTGATACTTTTGACGACAATTTGGGAGAAATGTATCAAAATTCTCTTTCGGAATCGTTTCGCAACAAGGAAGGTATCTATTATACTCCTTTTAATGTTGTGAAGGATATGATGAAAAGTATTACCGATGTAGAAAATAAAACTTTTCTTGACCCTTGTTGTGGCGGAGGTAACTTTATTATGCAAGCGTTGGAAGCGGGCTTTAAAACTGAAAATGTTTATGGGTTTGACACAGATATTAACGCTGTGGAAATAACTAAAAAGAGAATATTTAATAAGACAGGTTATAAGACAAATAACATTATTTGTGCAGACTTTTTGAATAGCCCACAACAAAACTTTGATTATATTTTTACTAATCCTCCTTGGGGGAAAAAGTTATCACAGGAAGAAAGAAAACAATATTCTATTATTTACAACCTGCAAAAGAATATTGATACAAGTTCTTTATTCTTTGTTGTCTGTTTGCAAAGATTAAACAACGGAGGAAAGATAGGATTTCTTTTGCCTGAAGCATTTTTTAATATATCTACTTTTGAAGATGTAAGAAAACAAGCATTAGAATATAAAATAGAACGTTTTATAGATTATGGCAATATTTTTAAGGGACTAATTACAAAAGCACAAGCAATAATTTTATCAAGAGAATTTGCAAACGATGATTTAGTGCAATGTGAATTTGAAAATACTAAATTTACGAGAAGATTAAATAGTTTTGTAAATATACCCAAACATATTTTGAACTTTTGGGCAAAAGAAGATGACGTAAAAACGATAGAACACACTTTTTCCGTCCATCATATTACATTACAAAATAATGCTCAATGGGGTTTAGGAATTGTTACGGGAAATAATAAAAAGATATGTAAATCCAATTATACGGCAGATTGCAAACCTGTTTTTCGTGGGCAAGATATTACGAAAGAAGGATTAAAAGAACCTGTTTTATTTATAAATGAAGAAGACTTAAAGTTTTGTCAGCAAGTTGCACCAATAGAATATTATAAGGCAAAAGAAAAATTAATTTATCGATTTATTTCCAATAAATTAGTTTGTTTTTATGATAATGAACAGAGATATATTTTGAATAGTGCAAATATGTTGATATTGAAAGATAATTTTCCTCTTTCCACAAAACAATTAACCGATTTATTGAACAGTAATTTTATGAATTGGTTGTTTGATAAAATTTTTCATACGCACAAAATTTTACGTGGAGATTTGGAACTTCTGCCAATACATACGGGATATTTTATTACAAATAAAGATTTTGACGAAGATAAATATCTTAATTATTTACAAATAGAAATAAAAGATGGAACTTACAGAGTTAAAAGATAAAATAATCACGTCTTTCAAGGGAAACAGAAGTGATTTAGCAGATATTTTACAAATCATAGAAAAAGACAATGCGGTTTTCCCATTCAACGAATATGAATTATTGATAAACTCTTTAATTGAGAAAAAAGGTTTGACTTATGCAAAGTATTTAGAAATACGACAAGAATACATAAACAACAATCCAAATCTTTGGGTATTTGAAATCTCTGCACCAAGAGGCTTCGGCGAATCATTTGCACAAACATATTTAAGTGGAATGTGTAAAGAATTACAAAAACCAAGTAAAAAGTTTGATAGTAATTACAATGGAGAATATGATTTCTGGCTTGACGGAATAAAAATTGAAGTAAAAGCATCAAGGGTTGTTGATAGTAAAAGTGATGAACCTTTGTATAGAAAAGCATTATCAACACACACAAAACGACCATTTCTAATGAATTTTCAACAATTAAAACCGCAATGTTGTGATGTCTTTGTGTGGTTGGCTGTTTTTAGAGATGAAATAATCATTTGGATTATGAGTTCTAATGAGGTTTTGTTGCACCCCGATTATTCCAAAGGACAGCATAGAGGTAACAAGGGTAATGAAGGACAATTACACATAAGAGAAACGAACATTGGAACTCTTGATAAATATAAATTTACAGGCAAAAATCTAAAAACAGCAATCCAAAAAGCAGCAAAACGGAATATAAATTAGATAACTCTTTGTGATAATATATTCTAATCAACTTTCCAAGATTTTTGTTCTCTTGCATCCCCAACCTTCGTTATTGCGAGCGAAAGCGAAGCAATCCAAACCCTTTTCCGTGTTGGGGAGATGGGAACGTTAGTTGCAAACCATAAAATCAAAAAAATCGTCCGATTAACGTACGTTGAACGACAATTAACGTACGTTGAAAATTAATTAACGTCCGTTGAAAATTAATTAACGTCCGTTGAAGAACGATTAACGTACGTTGAAGAACGATTAACGTACGGTGTAAATTATTTAACGTCCGTTGAACACCAATTCTCGTACGTTGAACACCAATTAACGTACGTTGAAAATTAATTAACGAACGTTGAACGACAATTAACGTACGTTGAACGACTATCAACGTACGTTGAAAATGCGGCAATCATTGTTAATAATCCATTGAGAATGACTGAATTGATGGAAATAAGGGTTTTTGATATGAATGAACAAAAGTCAATTTCTTTAAGTCATTTTCAAGTCGCTTTTATCTATTTTGCAAATGCTTAAACCTTTATTATTTTTGATTTTAAAGCAAATTTAACGCTAAATACAGGCAAAAAAGAAGGTAAAGTAAAAATAAACACAGGCAAAAGTTGGATTTAAAAGCAAAAATCCGATTTTCCCCATACAAATTATTAAATATAAAATGGCGTCTCAATCATTATGAAACGCCATTTTGGTTTATCGGTACAAACTTGGGGTTATTTCAAAGCGGTTTCTGCAATGCCTTCTCCTTTGAGTTTCAGTTTGTCAAAGTAAGCAGGAACAGATTGTCCTCTCAATTTATCAACGTACATCTTGGCAAGGTACTGACTCAACATAAATCCGTGTCCCCGCAAACCAACGAACAAGCCGTTTTCAGGGTCAATGATGTAACGCGGTTCGGTGTAATAGCCCGACC
>JAISUE010000059.1 GCA_031272245.1 Bacteroidales bacterium | reverse complement strand
GCTATCTTACCTTCGTGAAGCACAGCCCCACCGATAAGTTGCACATCATAATGAACCATATCCCAATGTATCATTGTGCCACCGGCAATCCACGAATTGCTGAAATAAGCCTTGTCTCCACTGATATTTACACTTTCTCTCACAGCAGCCAAATCCCTGTCAAAATCCGTAGCGGTTACTTCCACCTGCTCGTTTTCAAAGAATCGCCGAGCCGTTTCCTTTACCACTGCAAAGGCTTCGGGCAAAAGTTCATTGAGTACCTGCTGAGTTGTGTCATAAATATTGTCTTCAAGTTTTTCTATCTGTTCATAAAGTCGCTGTTTTTGACTGATTGGCATATCAAGGTCAGTATCCAACTGATTCCTCATAGCCTCTACTTCTGCCTCATCGTCAGCAATGGCAGATTTAATTTTTTCTTTAAATTCCGTTGTCTTTATTCTCAACTCATCGTTTGAGAGATTTTTTATTGTTTTATAAGCCTCAAGGGTTGCGTTCAACTTCGGATTAAGTTCTTTTAAGTCCCTGTCGCTTTTATTTCCAAACAGTTTGGTTAAAAATGTTGCCATAGTGTTTTTATTTATTATGTTTAATCGAATTTTAGCTCACAAAGATACAACAATCTTTTAACAATGATTTTCTTCACAATCCATAGAATTGATTTCAAATTCCAAAGTAGCATGTTCTATTCCGTGATGAGCTAATTCATGTTTTATTTTGTGTTTTATTTTTTCAATATTATCGTAATTATCAACAACTATATGCGAAGTGAGAGCTACTTCATTCGTACTTAATGCCCATATATGAATATGATGTATGTCTTTTACTCCGGCAATATTAAGCAATATTTTTTCTATTTCCTCTCGATTTACACTTGTTGGCACAGCATCAAGAGACAATTTTATACTTTCAATAAGCAAATTCCATGTAGAATAAAGAATCACAAGTGCAATAACAATACCAATAATAGCATCTATTATAAACCAATCTGTAAACATTATAACAATACCAGACAAAACAACGCCAATACTTACAAGAGTATCTGCTGCCATGTGTAAATAAGCACTTTTTACATTCAAATCTTGCTTTTTGTGTTTTACAAACAACCAAGCCGTAAAACCATTAACTATAACACCAATAGCAGCAACTATTACTACACTTAACCCTTTTACGAATTTAGGCTCTGTAAGTTTATGAATACTTTCTGTAAGAATAAAACCTACAGTAACAAGCAATATAATAGCATTAAACAGAGAAATAAGTACTGTAGTTTTTTTATATCCATAAGTATATGTTTTGTTTGGTCGTAGATGAGATATTTTCAGAGCAAAAACACTCAAAGCAAGGGAAGTAATATCTCCCAAATTATGTCCCGCATCTGAAATAAGTCCAACGGAATTAAAAATAAAACCACTTACAAATTCAATTATTACAAAAATTATGTTAATACTTATTGCCCAAAAGAATGCCTTATTAACTTCTGTTAATGTAGAATGTTTGTGAGAATGACTCATAATATAATTTTATCTGTTTTCGTTTATAGCATCTATTCCCGGCAATGTTCCGTTCTCTACGTATTCAAGCATTGCTCCGCCTCCTGTTGAAATAAATGAAACCTTATCTGCAAAACCAAACATGTTTATTGCCGCTACTGAATCGCCTCCTCCAACAGTTGAAAATGCTCCATTAGCTGTTGCTTCTGCTATTGCTTCTGCCATTGCTTTTGTCCCCATACGGAAATTACTCATTTCAAAAACTCCCATTGGACCATTCCATAAAATAGTTTTACTCTCTGCAATTACATCAAAATATATTTTAGCTGTTTTTTCTCCTATATCCATACCCATATATTGAGAATTTATTTTATCTACAGAAACTTCTTTACGTATAGCATTGTTATCAAATTTCTCTGCTTCAACAACGTCTATAGGAAGAAAAACTTTAACTCTTTTTATTTTTGCTTTTTTCATTAAATTATCAGCCACTTGCATACAATCATCTTCACAAAGAGATTTACCTATTTCTTTTCCCTGAGCTTTCAAAAAAGTAAATACCATACCGCCTCCAATAAGAATGTTATCTGCTATATCCAAAAGAGATTCCAAAATTTTTATTTTAGAAGATATTTTACTACCTCCTATTATAGCAGTAAATGGCTTTTTACTTTCACGCATAAGTCTATTTAAGTTTTTTACTTCATATTCCATAAGAAAACCAAAATATCTGTCATTAGGAAAAAATTTTGCAATGACAGCAGTTGAACAATGCAATCTATGAGAACTGCCAAAAGCATCGTTTATGTAACATTCACCAAGAGCAGCAATCTTTTTTGCAAAAGCCTCATCGCCTTTTGTCTCTTCAGGATAAAAGCGTATATTTTCCAAAAGGAAAATATCACCATCTTTCATATTATTTATAATATGCTCTACTTCTTCACCAAGCAATTTTTGAATAAAAATAACTTTTTTATCAAGTAACTTTTCCAAATAATCAGCAATGGGTTTAAGTGAAAATTCTTCATCAAATCCATTTTTTTTTGGTCTTCCTAAATGAGCAATTAAGATAATTTTTGCTCCATCGGCGACAAGTTTGTTTATTGTAGGTACAGCCTCGCAAATACGTGTGTCGTCAGTGATATGTTTATGTTCATCAAGTGGAACATTAAAATCCACTCTGACTAATACTTTTTTCCCTTTGAAATTTACATCCTTTATGCTTTTCATCTTGAAATGTTTTTAAGATTAGACATTGCAAAAATAATATTTTTTTTCAGTCTTTATTTAATAAAAAAAATAATTGCCAAAACGAAAAATACATTTTATCGCATTTTTGATTATTATTAACATCATTCTTTTTTTTATAACATCTCGCCCATAGATATATCTTGACTATCATCGAGTAATTTTACTTTACTTATTTAGGTGCTTTTTTTAAAAGATATAAAGACACAAAGAAGAAAATAATAATTGGTATTCCAAGAGACAATGCAGGATATAAATCGGATTCTGTTGCCATAACTGTTGTTATTTTCATTATTAATATAAAGGTAAACGCAAGAGCAATACCAAATGCTAAATTTAATCCCATTCCACCACGCGTTTTGCGACAGGAAAGAGATACTCCTATAATAGTAAGAACAATATAGGCAACAGGATTTATCAATCTCTGTGACTTTTCTACCTGTAAAACACGAATTAGTTTAGAGCCTTTTAATTTCTCTTTTTCTATTTTGTCATTGAGTTCTTTGTAAGTTAATTCTTCAACTTTTACAGTTCCAATATTAAATTCTATTGGTTTTAATCCTAAATTTATTTTTTGCACATCTTCTCTTTGCATCGTTTCATATTTTCCATTTATGGTGCGTATTATACAGTTTTGCATGTCCCAACAACCAGTAGTACTATCGTATATTATTTTGTCAGCATAAATTTTTTTTGTAATTGTGTTATTAGAAAAAGTTTCTTCTGTAAACCTGTATCCTACATTGCGAAGATTATCAAATCTCTCTACATAAACATATTTATCTTTTTGTTTTTGAATATGTATATTCATCAAATTATTACGATAGGGATTACGATAATAAACTTTTTCAAATTCTAATCTGTTTTTGTTGACCTGAGGTAAAAAAAGATTTGTAAGTAAAAGACCAAGAACAGCAACAAAAAAAGCAGTCATAATAAAAGGACGCAACAGCCTTGCAAAACTTATACCTCCATTAAGAATTGCTACTATTTCAGATCTAACTGCAAGCCGCGAAGTAACAAAAACAACTGCAATAAAAAAAAATAAATATCCAAAGAGATTAACAAAATAAGGTATATAATTAAGATAATAGTTAAAAATTATTTTGTTAAGAGGTGCTTTGTTCTCTATAAAAGTGTCCAATTTCTGTGAAAGATCAAACATAATGACAATTAAAACAATCATTCCTATTGCAACAAAAAAAGTTGTCAATAGTTTTTTCATTATATACAGGTCTAAAATGTTAAGAATCTTATGCCGTTCATTATGTTTCATATTTATTTTTTCTGTTAAACAGATGGGCAAAAGTAACAAAAGTTATCATAAAAAGAATATTTACAACTTTTTTCCTACTTTTGTTAATTCTAATTATAATAAAAATATCTATAAATTATGAATAAATTTGACCCGGCAACGGCTCTTGCAGCCGTTCAAAGAATATCGGCAGAAAGAGGAGTAAACCCTTCAATAAATGATTCTGCAACTTTCACATTTGAACACGGACAAACCATGACAGATACCTTTCATGGAGAAACAGAGGGAATGTATCTATATTCAAGGCACTGGAATCCATCTGCCACTGCATTATGCAATGCTTTAGCAGCAATGGAAGGAACAGAATCTGCGTGGTGTACAGGTAGCGGAATGAGTGCAATCACTTGTACTTTATTGCAATGCTTACAAAATGGCGACCATTGCATTGCCTCAATGACTGTTTATGGAGGTACTTTTGCTTTTCTTAATAATTATTGTAAGCGTTTTGGCATAGATGTTACATTTGTAGACAGTACAGATTTAGATGAAGTAAAGTCTGCATGTCGCCCAAACACTAAAGTAATTTACACTGAAACAATGAGTAATCCTCTGTTAAGAATTTCAAATATTAAAAAATTGCGTAAAGTTGCTGATGAATGTGGTGCGAAGTTAATAGTTGATAATACTTTTACGCCAATGATTTTCTCCCCACATAAACTTGGAGCAGATATTGTGGTATATTCAATGACAAAGTTTATCAATGGGAAAAATGATTGTGTAGCCGGAGCAATTTGTGCGGATGCAGAATTTATTAATGCGTTAATTGACGTAAATAATGGTACAGCTATGTTACTGGGTCCTGTTTTAGATTCATTCCGTGCTACATCCATATTGAAAAATCTTTATACACTTCATATAAGAATGCAGCAACACAGCAAAAATGCAATGTATCTCGCAAAAAAATTCAATGAAATTGGTATCAAGGCAAATTATCCCGGCTTAAAAGAACACATTGACCATGATACAATAGTTGAACAAATGAACTATGGATACGGTTTTGGTGGTATGATAACAATAGATATGATTACCGCAGAGCGAGCAAATGCCTTAATGGAATTGATGCAGAAAAAAGGAATAGGTTTTCTTGCTGTTTCTCTTGGATATTTCCGTACATTATTTTCCTGTTCCGGTAAATCAACATCGTCAGAAGTGCCTGATGAAATTCAACATAAAATGGGAATGAGTGAAGGTTTAGTAAGATATTCTGTTGGTTTAGACAATGATATTGAACATACTTTCAATGCAATTACAGAATGTTTAAAAGAATTAAAGTTCATTTAAATTTTATAAGTACAATATCAATAATTAAAAAAAAGAGGCTGTAAAAAAATAGCCTCTTTTTTTATATTATAACTTTTATTACATTTTAAAATAACTGCATTAAGCATTAAAAAGATATATCTCTATTATTTAGTCTTTAATTTATGGACTTTTTTCTTTGTTTTATAAATTAAAAATACTATTTTTATAACTTAAAACTTTATTTTTTATGCTTTAATATGCTGATATATCTTTGAATTTCAAAATAAAAATAATTTATAAGACTAAAAAAAACTATTTTTACTTTGTAATTAATGTTTTTTTTGTACTTTTGCCTTCTTAAAACAAGTATATTATAATTAAAAAATAAAAATAATTAAGTTATGAAAATCAGAAAAATACTTTTAATATCAGTATTTGCTATTTCTTCTCTTAGTATGTTTGCTCAAGGTGAGAAATGGACTAAATTAGGACCCGATAATATCGGAGGACGAGTTCGCAGCATTATTTTTGACCGATTTAATGACAATGTAATGTATGCAGGAGGAGTTGCTGGAGGCTTTTTTGTAAGTGTTAATAATGGAAAAAACTGGCAAGAAATTTCGCTTGGAAATTCTGAAAACTCAAGCTTTGCTGTTACATCTATTTGCCAAAGTGATGATGGAACTATCTATGTTGGAACAGGTGAAAGTTATTATAACTCAATATCCTCACAAGGCATAAATAATGACATTACAGGTTTGCTGGGTAGAGGCATTTACAAATTAGATAACTGGACAAACGCTGACTGGAGTTCAGCATTAGCTACTGATGAGTTAAAATACGATTATGTAAAAAACAATATGAATTTTGTTGTTTTAACAAATACTGTCCCCGCTGTCTATGATGCAACTGACGAATGGGCTTATGTCAACGATATGGTTTGCTTGGGTAATACTGTTTACGTTGGTTTAACAAAAGGTTTTAAATATTCAAACGATGGAGGAACAACATGGCAAAATGTAACAATAAATGGTTCTTCTGCAACCGGAATTTTTGTTAATGATATTAAAATTAATAAAAATGGAAGAATAGCTGTTGCTTATGGATCAAATGATGCACCTGTTGGAGGGCAAAGTGTTTCCAATTATAAAATAGCAATAAGCGATGAATCAAATTCTTTAAGTTTTAATACTGTTCTTGAAGCAACTGATCTAAACGACACAACTGTTTCAAGTTTAGGAAGAATTGAATTGTCTTTTGGAATTAAAGATCCCAATACCTTATATGCAGCTATTGTTAGGTCTATACAAGGTTACTACTATATGTTAGGTGTTTACAGAACAAGAGATTTAAATAATGTTAACTGGACAGGAGCTCTTGCAGCGTCTCAAGTAATGAGCTTTGGCTACGACGTAAATACATCATTATGTATTTTTGTAGATGATAGAGCAAATTATGAAAAAGTTTATTTAGGATCAAATTATTTATGGTATGGTTGGGACAATAACAATTCTAATGGATTGGGAAATTATCATTGGAGTACAGTAGCTGGAGCTTTAATTGGTGACACACGTTCTTCTGGCACATGGGTTGCGAGAAATATTCATAATATAATAATAAAAGACAATCCAAAAACAGCAGCAGACTCTGTATTTATGGCATTAGCAACTGATGGCGGAGTATTTACTTATTCAGATAACATTGCGTATGGACAAACAGACACAAGACCTTATGTTTGGAACTTATCTGCAAAAGGTATGAATAATGTTCAATTTTATGATGTATCTGTTTCTGCAGATGCTTCTGTTTTTGGTGCAACACAAAGTAACGCTATTGTTTATATTCCAACAAATAAAATAAAAAATGTAGATAGTGAAACAGGTGATACCGTTTATGTAAACCTTACTACAACAAATGGAGACATTATTTGGTCTCCAAACAGTGAAGGTGCTTATGAACTTGGTGCTTATGGTTATATACAAAATGCAATATACGATGTATCAGGAAGTGCCGTTAGTGCATCTTGTTTTGAAAGGAAAACCCCTTCTTATGTTAAGCCTGTAGTTCTTTCAAGACCTTATACCTTATTAGCAAGAACTTACAGTAACAAAAATTCTTTTTATGAAATTAATTCAACAACATGGAATTTTGGAGCAAGTGTAAGCGGATCATCAGAAAGAAAACTGATGCCTCCATATATGAATGATGCTAATAGTTGGTCTTATGACCCGAAAAATACTCCTATGTTTTTATGGGAATCTACAAATGCAACCAACGTTAGAGATTCTGCTACGGCAAAAATAGATCTTTATACTATTGTTAATGGTAAAATCGGTGGAACTTCTACGGGCGATACTTGGCAAGCAGGAGCAACAATTCCAGCAGGTGATTCTATTCTTATAAAGTCTAATGCTTACCCTATGAACTATCCTTTTTATTATACGTTAACTAGTGACGTAACAGTACCTGCAGACTCTGTTTCTCTTACATTCAAAGTACAAAATCCTGTACAATCAAGATTATTTGTCGCTACTAATTCCGGTGTATATGTTTGCTCTGAAATTTCAAATTATTCAAAAATATTTATTCCGGGTGATTCTGATAACCCAGAAAATTTAATATGGGCTAAAGTATTTGAAATATCTGATGTTCAAAATTATGTTATACATTGCTTGTCTGTTAGTCAAGATGGAGATGCTTTATTTATTGCTGTAGAAAATAGGAATGCAGGTGGCTCTACTTTATATAGAATAACAGGTTTAGCAAGTGCTAATTTTAGTCATCCTGTTTTAACAAGTGGCATATTATACAATACGTTAGCTTATGATGCAGCAACAACTCCTCCTTTAAGTCCGGCTATTTCTAATGCAGAAATTATATTAACTGAATCAAGACCTATATCTTCTATTTCAATAGATAGAAATAACCCTAACATACTAATGGTTACATTTGGAACTTACACCAATTCTCCAAGTGTAAAAGTTACTCTTAACGCTCTTGCTACTGCCGCTTCTGTAACATTTACAGATAAAACAGGTATTGACAATGAAACAGGACAAAATCTTAAACCTAATAAACCTGTTTATGCTTCTGTTATTGAAAGTATAAGACTTTCTAATCCTCACACTGCATACATAGGGACTGAAGACGGGGTTTGGAAAACTGATGATTTTACAGAAACCCCTGTTAATTGGGTTAAAATGCAGGGTATTCCAGATGTTCCTGTATTTAAATTAACTCAGCAAACACATAATTTGCCTTATATGAACTACATCACATACTCAGGAGGTCTTCCTTCTCTAAATGAATTTTGTGCTACTGAATATCCCGGTGCTATTTATGCTGCAACTTATGGAAAAGGTCTTTACGCATATTTTGGAGATACTGTTGCTCAAAAAGATTCAATAGTAAGTTTGCAAGATGTAGAAAGATTTTTTGCAGAAAACAACAACATCAAACTAAATATATACCCTAATCCTGCACAAAATGAAACATCTATAGATTATTTCATCCCTGCACAAAGCAAGGTTTCATTCAAAATGTTTGATATTAATGGTAAATTAATTTCTTCTATTGAACGTGGTGTTCATAAAGCAGGACAATATACTTTACCTTTAAACTGCAACGGTTTGAAAAAAGGTATTTATATGATACAAATAATAACTAATACAGAAGCTAAAACCGCTAAATTAGTTGTTCAATAAATTTAATACTATTTAAAAATTTTAAACACAGTCCGATTTTCTCATTGGGCTGTGTTTTTTTATCCTATCTATTATAAAGAGTTACAAGTTCTATGCACTGTCTTGCCTCAATAACATCATGAACACGTAATATATCTGCTCCATTTAGCAGAGCAATGGTATTCAAACAAGAAGTTAAACATAATGACTCCTGTGGAGTAATACCAAGAGGTTTATATATCATAGACTTTCTGGATATGCCGGTCAAAATAGGTAAATCAAAAACTTGAAATTCTTTTTGTCGTTTCAATAATTCATAATTATTTTCCACAGTTTTTCCAAAACCAAAGCCTAAATCCAAAATTATATCCTTAACTCCCAAAGCATATAATTGCTCTATACGTTGTGAAAAATAATGGCATATATCAAGAATAAGGTTATCATAATGTATATTGTTTTGCATTTTATCGGGCGTTGTTAAGGTATGCATTAGTATATATGGAATAGAATTTTGAGCAACAGCCTCAAACATTTTATCATCAAATTGTCCTCCTGATATATCATTGATTATATCTGCTCCTTCACTGACAACAGCATTTACAACATCTGTCCAACAAGTATCTACAGATATAATGGATTGAGGATAAATCTTTTTTATTTTTTTTATAACAGGAACAAGCCTTGCAATCTCTTCATCTTTGCTTACAAAAATAGCACCTGGTCTCGTAGAACAAGCACCTAAATCAAGTATATCCGCTTTCTCCTCTAATAATTGCTCGCATCTTTTGATTGCGGAATCCAAATTATTGTATTTACCTCCGTCAAAAAAAGAATCATCCGTCAGATTAACAATACCCATAACCAAAGGTTTTGATATATTTAATAACCTGCCTTTAATATTTATTGATGTTTTTTTCATTTAATTTCTTTAATATACAAAGCAAAAGTAAAGAAAAAACAAACAAAAATACTGATAAATAAAAAGTAATACTATAAAATTCTTATTCTACAAACTACCCTGATATATATTTTTAGAAAAAGCCTGTTTAAGGATTGATATACTTTGAGAAATAGACGCATCATAAAGTTTATCTTCTACTTTTAGTGTGAAACCACCTATAATATTAGGTGATATTTTTTCTAAAAGTTCTATTTCACTATGCAATTCTTGCTTTAATGTAGAAATTATTTGATTGCGAATATTATCACTAACAGGTTCCGCAATAGTTAAATGAACTGTTTTTATACCAATATGTTCCTTGTAAATCTTTATATAACGTTCAGAAATTTCCATAAGATATACATCTCTACGTTTTGCAGACAATAGATTCAAAAATTTCATAGTAATTTCAGTAACCTTATCTGCAAATATTTCTTTTAATATAGATCTTTTTTTTAGGGGTTTAATTGTAGGATTTTTTAATATAGCACGCAAAAGACGATTATCTGTACATGCCTTATAAATAAGTAACATGTCATTATACACTTTTGCCGCTTGATCCAGTTCACATGCCAAGTCAAAAAGTGATTTTGCATAACGTGTTTGAAGTATTAGAGAACTCATAATAAAAAAAACTGTTTAAATTTTTAACTTAAAGTTATTTCTTTAACTCGCTTAGCAACTATTTCATTACTTTTTTCTCTGTTAGAAAGTTCCTCTCGCAAAACATCTTCGGCAATTTCTATAGCAAGGTTTGCTATTTGATTTTTCAATTCTGTCATTGCTTGCAGTTTTTCATAGTTAATACTTTCTCGAGCAGATGCAATCATCCTATCTTTAACATTATGTGCTTCAGCTTCAGCCTCACGAATTATTTTTTCCTTAATAGCCCGCGCTTCTTTAATAATTGTATCTTTTTCATCTTGAGCCTGTTTGAGTAATACTTCGTTATTTGCCTGTAAAAGTTTCATTTCCGCCTTTGCTTTATCAGCTGCTTCAAGAGAAGTTTTAATAGATTGTTCTCTATCTTTAATTGTTTTTAGAATAACAGGAAAGCCAAATTTCCAAAGAATAAAAAGAAGTATGGCAAAAACGACTGTCATCCAAAAAATTAAACCAAAATCAGGAGTTAATAGACCCATAATAATTTGTTCTCCTTTTTTAATTTATTAAATTTCAAATTCAAAAATTAAGCAGTATAACCAATCGTCATACTGCTTAATTCATGCTTACTTTGTTAAAACAACAAGTAAACATACCACAGTTGCAAACAAAGCAACAGCTTCAACCAAAGCTGCAATAACAATCATATTACTTCTGATGTCGGATGTGGATTCCGGTTGTCTCGCAATAGATTCCATTGCACTTTTACCAATATTTCCAATTCCCAGACCTGCTCCAATTGCTGCAATTCCTGCACCAATTCCTGCTAATCCATAAGCTAATGCCATATTGCCAACTGCTTGCAATAACAATGTTAGTGTTGTCATAAGATATTTTTTTTATTTTACTTTAATATGCTTGTTTTTTTCGCTTAACAAGCGACTGCAAAGGTAAAAATTTTCAGAGAAAAAAACGAATAAAAGCATTAAAAACTATTAATTTCCTATTTTAATTTAGTAAAATAGCCTTTTAATTCATAAATATCTTATTAAAATGTTAAAATGATATATACTTAAATTATTTTTAGTTGCATCCTGCAAAATATTTTCAAATTATTCAATACGGAAACTTGCAAAAACAATAATTTTTTCAAAATATAAAATCTTTTTTTAGCGATTTTATTACCAATAGAAAAATTAAAAATTGTTTATCATCTGCTTTTTTAAGCACAAATAATATTTTTAGAATTTATAAATTATTGCTAATTAGTATTTTACATCTATTACAAATATTTTTTTTATTATTTTAAAATAAAAAATAGAGTAAATTCAAATTTTTATTGTATCTTTGCACCATTAAATTGAGAAAATTTTGATTAAAAATCAATAAATTATTTATTCGTTTTTCTATAAAAAGAGCATTTAATAAGTAAAATATTAAAAATAAAATGCTTTTTATTAAAAACATTAAAAGAAACATTAAAGATTAGAGAGATATAATTTTGGTGGACATTGTAATTTTTTTATTTCTGTTTATACTTTAAATACATGTTAATGCTTCACTTTAAAAATTTGCTTCTCTCTTTTTTTATACTTCAATAAAAATACTACTTTTGTTATTGTAATAATTAATTATTAAATAAATGAAAGTACATTTTATAGCCATTGGAGGCAGTGCCATGCACAATTTAGCAATAGCTTTAAAGACAAAAGGAGATATTGTAAGTGGAAGTGATGATGAAATTTTTGAACCTGCACGTTCCAATCTTGCAAAATATGATATTCTACCTGATAAAGAAGGTTGGTATGAAGAAAAAATAACCGAAGATATTGATTGCATTGTGCTGGGAATGCACGCTAAATCTGATAATCCTGAGCTTGTTGCAGCTCAACAAAAAGGCATTAAAATATATTCTTATCCTGAATACCTTTATCAAGCTTCCAAAGATAAGATAAGAATAGTTATAGGTGGCTCTCACGGCAAAACAACCATTACAGCAATAATTCTTCATGTTTTTAAGTATCTTAATATTGAAACTGATTATATGGTTGGTGCAAAACTTGATGGTTTTGAAGTAATGGTGCGTATTAGTGATACAGCAAAATATATGGTAATAGAAGGAGATGAGTATCTTACTTCACCTCTTGATTTACGTCCAAAATTCCATTTATATAATCCAACGATTGCTCTTATTAGTGGAATAGCATGGGATCACATAAATGTTTTTCCAACATTTGATAATTACGTTGAACAGTTTCGCATTTTTATTAACAAAATTACCATTGACGGCACATTAGTTTATTGTGATGAAGATAAGATTTTAAGTCAGACAGTAAAAGAAAATTCTCGTACAGATATTGCAAAATTACCGTACAAAGTCTTTCCACATCACATAAACAATGGTATAACAATAATAGATTATAACGGCAAGGAATATCCATTACAAGTTTTTGGTAAACACAATCTAAGTAATATATCCGGAGCAATGCTTGTATGTGAACAAATTGGTATTAAAACCGAAGATTTTCTACAAAAAATCTCATCATTCAAAGGTGCTGCCAAACGTTTAGAACTTATAAATAGTGGGGAAAAGACAGCTATTTACAAAGATTTTGCACACAGTCCATCTAAACTTAAAGCAACAATAACAGCGGTAAAAGAACAATATCCCGAAAGAAAACTTATAGTGTGTTTAGAATTACACACATATAGCAGTCTTACATCTGAATTTTTACAACAATATAAAGGCACAATGGATAAGGCTGACACTGCTGTTATTTTTTATAATCCTCATGCTGTTACTTTGAAACGTTTACCAATGATAGAACCTAAATTCATAAAAGCATCTTTTTCATATCCTAATTTACATATATTCACAGATAAAATTTCTTTGGAAAATTTTCTTTTAGAACAAAATTTCAATAATACTAATCTTTTAATGTGCAGTTCAGGAAACTTTGATGCAATGGATATAAATGCTATTTCTCAAAAAATACTTGAATAAATTATAGTCTGTTAGTTACTTTTTTGATAATATCTGTTTTCCAAGATTTGAAATCTTTTTCAATTATATGTTTTCTTGCTTCACCAACAAGCCACAGATAAAAACAAAGATTATGAATACTTGCTATTTGCAAAGCAAGTATTTCGTGTGCATTAAACAAATGTCTCAAATATGCTTTTGTATATTGTACATCTACGATACTTGTTCCATTAATGTCTATTGGAGAAAAATCGTTTGCAAACTTGGCATTTTTGATATTTATAATTCCTTCACTTGTAAAAAGCATTCCATTTCTGCCATTACGTGTTGGCATAACACAATCAAACATATCTATTCCCAAATCGATACATTCTAAAATATTTGCAGGAGTTCCTACTCCCATCAAATAACGCGGCTTGTCTTTCGGTAATAAGCAACAGCAGAGTTCTGTCAATTCATACATCTTTTCAACAGGTTCTCCTACAGAAAGTCCGCCAATAGCATTGCCATCACAATTATAACTTGCTATTGTTTCACAAGATTGTTTTCTCAAATCGGCATAAACACTTCCCTGAACAATAGGGAATAATGCTTGTTCATAATCATATACAGGCTTTGTTTCATTTATCCTTTTATAGCAACGCTCTAACCAGCGATGAGTTAATCCTAATGACTGTTTTGCATATTCATAATCACATGGATAAGGAGTACATTCATCAAAAGCCATTATTATATCTGCACCTATAGTTCTTTCAATATCCATTACTGATTCTGGAGTAAAAGTATGCAAAGAACCATCTATATGAGAATGAAATGTTACACCTTCTTCCTTAATTTTACGTTTTTCTCCAAGAGAATACACTTGATACCCACCGCTGTCAGTAAGCATAGGTTTATTCCATGAATTAAATTTTTGTATTCCTCCTGCTTCGTGTATAATATTTATACCCGGACGCAAATATAAATGATAAGTATTTCCAAGTATTATCTGTGCTTTTACATCTTTTTTTAATTCAAATTGATGAACTGCTTTAACAGAACCCACTGTTCCAACAGGCATAAAAATAGGAGTTTCAATATCTCCATGTGCAGTTTGTAACAAACCTGCTCTCGCATTACTGTCTTTTAATGTTGTATTTACTGTAAATTTCATTTAGAATAAGTATATTTTTATTTTGCAAACGTATAAAATTTGATTTTATTAAATTGTATTGTTGTAAAAACTCATATTTATATTGCATGAAATTATAATGTATAATATATGTTGTTAATAAAATAGAATAAATAGCTAAAATAAAAATAAAAATAAATGTTAAGTTAAAAACTTTTATTATTTTTGCACGCTTAAAATGAATTTTGGAGAGTTGTTCGAGTGGTTTAAGAAGCACGCCTGGAAAGTGTGTATAGTCCAAAAGGCTATCGGGAGTTCGAATCTCCCACTCTCCGCTTCAATTACAAAATTATAATTGTAGATTTACAAAATATCAACTAAGTAATTGTTTGTTATACATAATTTTTAATTTATAATTAATTATGACATCATCTGTTATTATTTATTCTATTGTTGTATTATCACTCACTGCAGCAATTTTAGCAGTAATTCTTTTCTTTACTGCAAAAAATTTCTATGTTTATGAAGACCCACGTATAGCTATTATTACAGAAAAACTGCCTGGTGCAAACTGCGGAGGATGTGGATTTGCCGGTTGTAAAGCATTGGCAGAAGCAATAGTAAAAGCTGAAAGCCTTAATGGACTAATGTGTCCTGTAGGAGGCAATGCTGTTGCAACCGAAATAGCATCTGTTCTTAATTTAGCAGCTACAGAAAGCATACCTAAAATAGCCGTCGTACGTTGTAACGGTGGTAAAGTCAATACTAAATCTAAAATCAATTATGAAGGAGTTTTTGATTGTGCAAATGCTGCTTTAGTTATGGCATCAACAGGAGGCTGTCCTAATGCTTGTCTTGGTTTTGGAAATTGTGTAAGAGTGTGTCAATTTGATGCTATTTATATGGATAATGATAGCCGATTACCAATAGTTAATGAGGCAAAATGTGTTGCTTGTGGAGCTTGTACAAAAGTTTGCCCTCGCAAAGTAATAGAAATTCGCAACAAAGGAATAAAAAACAGACGAGTATTTGTGTCTTGCGTCAATACAGAAAAAGGATCTATTGCCAGACAAAATTGTATTGCTGCATGTATTGCTTGCGGTAAATGTGCAAAGGTCTGCGTTTTTGATGCTATAAGCATTAATAATAATGTAGCATATGTAGATTTTACTAAATGCAAGCTTTGTCGCAAGTGTATTGCAGAATGTCCAACAGGAGCTATTCATGAAGTAAATTTCCCTCCTAAAAAAGAAAAAGTATTAGAAGAAGTTATTGTTGCAAATAATTAGATATTATATTATGCAAAATGTAGCAGTTCTTACAGGAGCAGGTATTTCTGCAGAAAGCGGTTTGAAAACATTTAGAGATAGCGACGGTTTATGGGAAAATTATCACGTTGACGATGTAGCAACTTATCAGGCATGGAAAAAAAAAACAGATTTAGTTAGAAATTTTTACAACGAAAGACGAAAACAACTTTTCTCCGCTTCTCCTAACGAAGCACACAAACAATTAGTTCGTTTAGAAAATAAATTTAATGTACAGATTATAACACAAAATGTAGATGATTTACACGAAAGAGCTGGAAGTACAAAAGTATTACATCTTCATGGTGAATTGAAAAAACTCGTTAGTGAAACCGATCCTTTTGAAATTGTAACGCTTAAAGACTGGAAACAAACACCCGATATGAAAGATAAATCAGGTTATCCTTTACGTCCTTTCATCGTTTGGTTTGGAGAACCTGTCCCAATGATTGAACCAGCAATCAAAATTTGCCAAAAAGCAGATATTTTACTTGTTATAGGGACTTCACTTAACGTTTACCCTGCAGCAGGTCTTATTCATTATTGTTCTAATCAATGTAAAAAATATCTTATTGACCCACAAGAAACTAACGGAGGAATACCTAATGGTTTTATTTTTGTTAAAGATGTAGCTACAAAAGGAGTGAAACAAGTTGTTGAAGAACTGCTAATTCAAAATTAACATTTCATTGACAGTATAACACCATTATGGTTTAAAACGCCCCTCTTCTATTGCCTGCAAATAACTTTCAATATTTTCAGCTGCTATCTTTTTTCCAATTATCACGTTATCATAATTTAGAATGAACACCTGAGGAGTGGTAGTGATGTCAAAATATTCACGCCAATCCATAGTTGCATCCAAACCGTAGAGATTTATCCATGAGGTATGATTTTCTCTAATCTTTTTCAACCATTCGTCTCTACTACCTTCAGTACAAATAGCCATGACTTCAAGGTTAAATTTGGTTTTGCATTTGGAATAAAAATCAACCATCTTGGGTATTTCAACAGCACAATGACCACATTCGGGCGACCAGAAAAGCAATAATTTGTACTTAAAATTTAGTGAATATACATCATGCCAAACATTATTGCTGTCTGGACACGCCAGATTTGGTATTTGCTTTTTTAATAAAATATGTTCCCATTTTTCTGCTCTGGCAACTTCCTGTTCATTTGCAGAAGGTGGCATCCACCAAGCCAATCCCGTTTTATAATATTTCTTTATCAATTCCACATAAATCTTATCATGCCCCATCACATTACTCTTCAAATAACGTTCTGTTATTGTATGTACAACATAACGAAACATACTGCTATCTGTACATCTTTCAATAATTTTGTTGGCGTATAACAGAATTGTGTCTTCGCGTTCATATTTTAATACATCGTTCCAATAATATTCAAAGGTGGAAAAAAAGACTCCTTTGGGAGTGCGTAACAACCCTTGACAACTAAAATCCAGATTATCAAAATAATGCTTTTTATACCACAAGTAACGATTTTCTTCCCATCGTACTGAATCCGGAAGGTATTCCCTGCCAATGGTATCTGGAACTACAACGGGTTTTGTACAGTTGAGAACTTTTGTTAATAAGTGATCAGGATATTTTTTGACAAACGACTCTTTGAGGCTGTCATTCAAGCGGCGAAAATTACTCATACGGTCATTAAATACCTCTTCAGACAAAGTTTCTTTATTTTGCACCAAAGCCTTAACTTGACCGGCTAAAAGATTTGATTCCTTGATATAAGAAAAATAAATAACATTTTCTTTAGATTTTTCTACCACCATATTTTGCACCCAATCATCTTCTTTGGTTGTAAAATTTATTTCATAAACTTTTTCTTTCTTTTTTTTTGAATTTTCTACCACAAATTCGCAATATTTTCCGGTTTTATTAGCAAAAAAATAAATGCCGTCTTCTAATTTTTTGTTCTTATTTTCAAAAACAAAGCCTTTTTTCGTTGGATAGGCTGTATCTACAGCATAGGAATTATTCAAATAATAATTGCCCAGCAACATTATTGTGTCCTGATTACCCTCTATTTTCAAAACAATACGGTATTGTCCCGAAGCATTAAGAAAAAAAGAAAGAGAAAAAATTACTGTGCTAAAAAAAATCAATGTTTTTTTCATAAATCTTATTAGTTAAAATGAAATTATTCAAGTATTAAATACAACATGAAAACGTTTAAAAAGTAACCTTATTGTAAAAATCGCTGTTGCATATCATTATTTTATTTGTACATTTGCAACTCATTTTTAATGAATTGATAAAATAATTAACATAAAAATAAAAAATATGGAAAGAGTATTTATTGTAGCTGCTAAACGTACAGCTGTCGGAAAATTTTTAGGAACGCTTGAAAAAGTACCTGTTGTTGATCTCGGTGTAGCCGTTGTAAAAAATATATTGTCTCAAACAAAAATAAACCCTGCTAAAATAGATGAATTTATTTGTGGAAACATTCTTATGGCTGGACAGGGACAAGGCATTGCACGTCAGATTTCTATTAAATCGGGTATTCCTGTAAGTGTTCCTGCTTACGGACTAAATATGATATGCGGTTCCGGCTTAAAGGCTGTTATGAACGCTTTCAACGCAATTCGTGCAGGGGAAGCCAACATTATAATTGCCGGCGGTGCAGAATCCATGTCTGGAGCAGGATTTATAATTCCATCAAGTGCAAGAGGTGGTCTGAAAATGGGTGATTTTAAAGTTACAGATCATATGATTTTTGACTCATTAACAGATGCTTTTAGCGGATTACACATGGGTATAACAGCCGAAAATGTTGCAGAAAAATTAAATATAAGTCGTCAGGAACAAGATGCTCTTGCAATTTCATCGCAAAAAAGAGCTATTGCAGCCATTGATAATGGAAAATTTAAGGACGAGATTGTGCCTCTGGAAATTGTAACTAAGAAATCTACAATTACCTTTGCGGAAGACGAATTTGTAAATAGAACAACATCTTTGGAAAAACTTGCAGGTCTGAAACCGGCTTTCAAAAAAGACGGTACTGTTACCGCAGGCAATGCATCAGGTATAAATGACGGAGCTGCATTTGTAATGGTGGCAAGTCAAAAAGCTATAGAAGAAAATCATCTTATACCGATTGCAGAAATAATTGCCACAGGACAAGGTGGAGTAGAGCCTGATATTATGGGGCTTGGACCGGTTGAAGCTGTAAAAAATGCTTTGTCCAAAACACATTTGCAACTTTCTGACATTGAAGTATTAGAATTAAATGAAGCATTTGCTGCTCAAGCATTAGGAGTACAAAAGCTTTTAGCACAGGAACATAACGTAACACGCGAGTGGTTAAATGAAAGAACAAATAAAAACGGAGGTGCTATCGCTATAGGACATCCCGTTGGAGCTTCCGGTTGCAGAATTTTAGTTACACTTTTACACGAATTAATTAGAGCAAATAACATTTACGGTTTAGCTTCTTTATGTATTGGTGGCGGCATGGGAACTTGTGTTATAATTAAACGCTGTTAATAATACAATCATTATATTTATTTAGGTCGTCTGTAAAAAGACGACCTTTTTAATTTCTATTTCAACGAAATACAGCCATCCTCAACCAATAGAAAACATCTTAAACCTGTCATAAGTTTATATGATTAAGGAACAAACTCTCATGATACTTACACAACTATATTTATTATTCTTTTAGGCACAAAAATAAAGCGTTTAACCATACGATTGTCAATGAATTTTTGAACCATGGCATCTGCCAAAACAATTTTTTCTACGTCAGATTGTGAAAGATGCAAATCTAATTCAATGAATGCTCTTGTTTTTCCATTTATGGAAACAGGGTAATTAAAAACTGTCTGTTCCAAATATGTACTATCATATTTGGGAAAATCTGCATAAGTGATAGATGTACTATGACCAAGCAAGCACCATAGTTCCTCTGCAATATGAGGTGCAAAAGCAGAAATGAGAATAGATAAAGGTTCTAAAATTTCACGTTTATTGCATTTTAGTTCTGTTAATTCATTGACACACACCATGAAAGTAGAAACTGATGTATTAAAACTAAATTTTTCTATATCCTCTTCCACTTTTTTTATTGCCTTATGCAGAGCCGTAAATTCTGCTTTTGAAGGTAACTGTTCAGAGACAGAAAATTCCCCATCACGATGATATAACCTCCATAGTTTGCGAATAAAGCGACTAACCCCTTCTATCCCCTGCGTATCCCAAGGTTTAGATTGTTCCAAAGGACCAAGAAACATTTCATAAAGTCTTAATGTATCAGCACCATAACGCTCAACTAACATATCTGGATTTTGCACATTATAAAGGCTTTTACTCATTTTTTCAACTTCCCAGCCGCAAATATATTTTCCATCTTCAAGAATAAATTCTGCGTATTTGAACTCCTCACGCCAGTTCTTAAAAGCTTCAATGTTTAATATATCGTTTTCAACCAGATTTATATCCACATGAAGGGCATCTGTCTGATAATTACTCTTTAAATTGAAAGAAACAAACTTATTTTCACCTTTTATACGGTAAACAAAATTGCTTCTACCCTGTATCATTCCCTGATTTATAAGTTTTGCAAAAGGTTCATCTTTACAGCATTGTCCCAAATCAAAAAGAAATTTGGTTATAAATCGGCTGTAAAGCAAATGACCTGTTGCGTGTTCTGAACCTCCGATGTATAAATCAACGTTCTGCCAATATTGATTTGCTTCTTTTGAAACAAGATAATTTTCATTATGAGGGTCTTCATATCGTAAATAATAGGCATTTGAACCTGCAAAGCCCGGCATTGTATTATGATCATAAGGAAAACCTTTATAGTTCCAATTTTTTGCTCGTGCCAAAGGCGGTTCTCCTGTTTCCGTAGGCAGATAAGTTTCTATTGGTGGCAACAGCAATGGTAGTTCATTTATGATTTTTGGTATATCGTTTTCATAATATACAGGAAAAGGTTCTCCCCAATAACGTTGACGTGAAAAAATAGCATCTCGCAAACGATAATTTACAGTACCGTAACCGATTTTTTTATCTTCAATATATTTTATTATACTATCTATTGCATCTTTTACTTGCAAACCTGAAATAAGATCTGAATTGACAATCGTTCCTTCTCTTGAATCTTTACTTTCTTGCCATAAAGATGTATCTTCTTCCTGTTCATCTGTCGGAACAACAACCTGTTTTACAGGTAGGTTAAATCTACGTGCAAAAGCAAAATCACGACTGTCATGAGCAGGAACAGCCATAATAGCACCACTTCCATAACCTGCTAAAACGTAATCTGCAACCCAAATCGGTATTCGTTCTCCATTCAAAGGATGTACAGCATAAGAACCTGTAAAAACTCCTGTAACTGTTTTTACTTCTGCAAGCCGTTCTCTTTCACTTCGGTTTTTTGCCCATTGAACATATTTCTCAACTTCCAAACGATGTTCTTCCGTTGTTATGTCCTTTATTATGTTGTGTTCCGGGCAAACAACCATAAACGTAACACCAAACAGCGTATCCGCCCTCGTAGTAAAAATTTCTAACTTTGAACCATTTTCCAAAGGGAAAAAAAGCGTTGCCCCTTTACTTTTGCCTATCCAATTACGCTGTATTTCTTTAATACTTTCCGTCCAGTCTATTCTATTTAAACCTTCAAGCAATCGCTCCGCATAGGCAGTTATTCGCAATGACCATTGTTTCATAGATTTTCGTTCTACAGGGTAACCTCCACGAACAGAAACCCCATTAATTATCTCATCATTTGCCAATACTGTACCCAAAGCAGGACACCAATTAACTACTGTATCACTTAAATATGCTAAACGGTAATTCATCAATATATCACTTTTCTCTTTTGGAGTGAATTTTTTCCAATCTTCATCTGAAAAATCCATTTTTTTACCACAGGCAACATTTAAATCTTTTGCGGCTCCTGCTTCAAAAGCTGAAATTAAATCCGCAATAGGTAAAGCTTTATTAGCATCATAGCAATAAAAAGAATTAAAGAGTTGTACAAATGTCCATTGAGTCCATTTATAATAATCTGGATTACAAGTTCTGACTTCTCTTGACCAATCATAAGAAAGTCCAAGTAAATCTAACTGTTTTCTATAACGTTGAATATTTTGTTCTGTGGTAATTGCAGGATGTTGTCCTGTTTGAATAGCATATTGTTCTGCGGGAAGTCCGTAAGCATCATAACCCATTGGATGAAGAACATTAAAACCTTTCTGGCGTTTATAACGGGCAACTATATCTGAAGCAATGTAGCCCAAAGGATGCCCTACGTGAAGTCCTGCACCTGAAGGATAAGGAAACATATCCAAAACGTAATATTTTGGTTTTGTATTTTCTTCCTGGGTTTTAAAAATTTGTTCTTTCTGCCAATATTTTTGCCATTTTTGTTCTACGGTTCTATGATTATATTCCATTTTTATAAAGTTTTCAGATTAAACTTAAAATTTGCAAAGATAAAAATTATATTTAACTGTTTTGTTTTGAAGCCTTCCGACTGCCGTGATATAATTCATATTTACAAAACCGACATTCAAGACTACCATTATATAATTCTATTTTTTTGCTGGGCTTTAAACCTATTTTCTTTAAAGCAAAGAGGTCTGAAGAAATAACCCATGCTTCATTTCCTTCATATTTTGTTTTAAATACATTACCCATTTGTTCGTAAAACTCTATAATATCTCTAACTTCTATTCTTTCTCCATAAGGAGGATTTGTAATTATGAGAGTTTTGCCTTTGGGCAGAGTACTTTCAATAATAGGTTTACATTCAACCGATATATCTTTATGCAGCAAAGCATTAGCAATATTAGCATTTGTTTTGTCTATGGCTCGTTTAGACTTATCCGAACCGCAAATTTGGTATTCAAAATCACAAATTTGACTGTCTGCCTCCATTTTTATCTGACGAAATTCAGGCTTTGAATAACTGCCCCAATTCTGAAAAGCAAAACCTTTACGATAATATTGTGCAGGAATGTTACAAGCATACATTGCAGCTTCAATTAAAAGCGTTCCGCTGCCACACATTGGATCAAAAAAATTACAATCTTTCTTCCATTCTGCGAGTTGAATAAGTCCAGCTGCAAGAATTTCATTCATTGGTGCTTCTCCTGCATCAACACGATAACCTCGTTTAAAAAGACTCTCTCCCGATGAATCAAGAGAAACCGTAACATCATCGTTATAAATGTAAATATTTATTCTCAAATCATAATTTTCTTTTGCTATTGAAGGACGAGTATTGAACATTTTACGCAGTCTATCGCAAATAGCATCTTTTGCTCGTTGAGAAGCATAAAGAGAATGTGTAAAAAAATTACTATAAATTGCAGAATCTATGTAAAGAAAACCGTCAGGATTAAGATGTTTTTCCCATTTTATATTATAAATACCTTTATAAAGGTCGTCTGTACTTTCAGCCTTAAAAGTAGCAATAGGTTTTAGTACACAAAGAGCAGTTCTTAAACAATAATTTGCTTTGTAAAGAATTTTCATATCTCCTTCAAAAGCAACAGCTCTATGAAGAATTTCCATATTTTTTGCTCCAAGAGCATTTAGTTCATTGGCTAAAACATGCTCTAATCCGAACATAGTTTTAGCGACCATTTTGAAGTCTTTGTTCATTTTATTTGTTATTTTGGTTTTATTATTATTTTATTGCATAAAACAAAAACGTATTATGTTTGCTCCCATTTGTAAAGCTTTTGTTCTTCGTTCTTCTGTATCATTATGTACATCTGCATCCTCCCAACCATCTCCCAAATCCGTTTCGTAAGAGTAAAAACACACCACACGACCTTCCCATATTAAAGCATAACCCTTTGGCAACTTATTATCATGTTCGTGAATTTTTGGCAAACCATTTGAGAAGTTAAATTTTTGATGATATATCAAATGAGAAAAAGGTAATTCTATAAAGTCAAGTTCAGGGAAAACTTTTTTCATTTCTCGTCTAATATAAATATCTAACCCATAATTATCATCAATATGCAAAAAGCCTCCAGCCATTAAATATGTTCTTAAATTAGTAACTTCCTGTGAATTAAAACTTATATTACCATGTCCTGTTATATGACAGAAAGGGTACAAAAAAATTTCTGCAGAACCAACATCTATTGTTACATAATTTTCCGTAAAATTGGTTTGTAATTCCTTATTACAAAAGAGAATTAAGTTTTTTAATGATGTAGGATTTGCATACCAATCTCCACCTCCATTGTATTTAAGTAAGGCAAAAGTATTTTTTGTCTGTGAAAATATTTTCAAAGGAATAAAATTTATGTTTATAATCAAACATACAACAATAAGTACGAAATATTTTTTTTTTACTGTCATAAATTCATAAAGTTTATTGACTGCAATGCCACTAATGCTGCTGTTTCTGTTCTCAAACGATTTTCTCCAAGTGTTATTATTTGATAATCCAAATCTAATGCTTTATTTATTTCATCCAAATTAAAATCTCCCTCAGGTCCAATTAACAAAATAACACTGTGAAAAGGACTGTACGCCTGTTTTATTGTTTTCTTTTCTGCAACTTCTTCGCATGTAGCTATCAATTTACACTGAGAATCATATTTATCGAGAAAAGTATTCAATGCCTGTTCTTCATTCAACACGGGCATAAAAACTTGTTGAGATTGTTTCAATGCAGATATTATAATCTTTTCAAATCGTTCACGTTTAATAGTAGTTCGTTCAGAATTTACAGAATAAATAGGTGTTATTTCATCTATCCCTATTTCTGTAGCCTTTTCCAAAAACCATTCAGTTCTTGCTATATTCTTTGTTGGAGCAATAGCAATATGAACAGAATAATTACGAGGGGATAACTTTTTTACGATATTATCTATTTGTACTATACACGCTTTTGGATTATTCTCTATCAATTCAGCATTATAAAGCATTCCTGCTCCATCAGTAATTCTTATTTTAGAATTGTTTTTTAAACGTAAAACTTTTACACAATGCTGACTTTCTTCATAATTAAGTGTAAAAATTGTGCCTGCCGTTCCATTTACACAATCAGGAGCATAAAATAAGTGCATTCTATAAAGACAAAACTAAACCAACAGTAACAAATGGGTCAAGACATCCAACAGTTGTAATCGTTCCACTATCGTTTTCGTTTATGGAACTGTTGTACATTGTAGCTTTATAATCAAATTCATAACCCATAAAATATTCTACTCCTGCTTTAAATCTTACTCTTAAATTTGTGCTTATCTCTTTCATGAATCCCAAATAAACTTTTCCACTTGGAACAATACGTGAAAGCGTTAAAGGATTATTATCTTTCGTATCAGCAAAAAATGTTTTAGTATCTGTAAAATAAGCAGTAATACCTGTTTCATCCATTCTATATAAAGAAGAATCTCTTTGATAATCTCTGTTACATAACATAAAGTTAACACCTGCATCTATTCCCAAAAATAAATATGCAGTTTTCATGTTATAATAAAGATTCATACTGAACATAAGAGGAACGTATGAGAAAGTTTTTCCGTCTTTTTGTTTTATTTCAGAATCGTTATAATAATAATCCTTTGAAGGATAATAATTATATCCAATGTATCCCCCCAATGCAATGCTTAACCTGTTTTTTACAAAAGGACGTACTTTATACTGATAACCAATCTGTGCTGTTATTCCATAAGGATTCATAGCATTATAATAAGGAGACATTGAATAATAGCCTCCAACATCAAACATTAAAAAATGTTCAGGAATATCTTTTTTCCATACACCTTGACGCCAGTCTGTCTGAGCCTGTGCTGATACGAGGCAAACAATAACTAATGTTAAATATAAGACTAATCGTTTCATATTATTTATAATTTTATTTGTTAATAAATTTGACTGCAAAGATATATTTTTTTTAGAAAATAAATACCGAAAATGGTAAAACAAACTTTTATTTATCAAAAACATAATAATAAATTATTTAGATATATATCTGTTCTAAATTTTATCAAGATATTTTGAATTAAAATACTGTTTTAATAATTTTTTGTTTGAAATTTCTTTCTTTTAATTTAGAAAACGTAACTTTGCATCTTCGTTTATTATAAATTTATAAGAAATAAACTATGAATATAATCATTGCTGGAGATGGAGAAGTTGGCTTCCATTTAGCTAAAAGTCTTTCAAAAGTTAGACATAACATCACTGTTATTGATCCACATTCTGAATTATTGGCAATGCTTCAAGCAGAAGCTGACTTAATGACAATAACAGGAAGTTCTACTTCACTTTCTACATTAAAGGAAGCAGGTATTGCATCCTGTGATTTACTTATTGCAGTTCTACACGAAGAAAGTATAAACATTATTACCTGTATTCTCGGAAAACGACTTGGTGCAAAAAGAACCATAGCCCGTATTAGTACTATAGAATATTTGAATGATGACAACAAACAAATGTTTAAGGCTTTGGGAGTAGATGAAATAGTGTCTCCGGAACGTATTGCTGCAAAAGAAATAACTAATCTGCTTACCCGTACAACTGCTACGGAAATATTTGATTTTGCTAATGGTTTGTTAAGTGTTTATATGATGAGAGTAGGTTCGTCTGCTATTGTGCTCGATAAAACCCTTACTGAATCGGCAAAAGAACATCCGGATATAGAAGCACGCGTTGTATGTATAATAAGAAAAGGCAAAACAATAATACCTGACGGTAATGAAAAATACCTTAAAGGTGATCTTATTTATATGATAGCTAAAGCTTCTTCGCTTGACAAAATTAATGAACTTGGAGGACGTAAAGATTATAATGTTAAAAATGCAATAATTGTTGGTGGAGGCAGAGTGGCAAGGCGTGCGGCTTTAAATTTGCAAGACAAAATAAGTCTTAAAATAATAGAAAAAGACAGAGATCGTTGCTTTGATTTAACAAATATGTTAGCTAATACAATGATAATAAATGGTGATGGAAGTGACCTTTCTCTTCTTATGGAAGAAGGATTGGAAAGTACTGATGCTTTTATTGCTCTTACAGACTCTACAGAAACAAATATTCTTTCCTGTCTTCACGCACACAAGCACGGTGTTAAAAAAACTATTGCCCTCGTAGAAAACATAAGTTATATAGATGTTTCTCAAGATATAGGTATTGACACAATAATCAACAAAAAACTTACTGCAGCAAGTTACATTGCACGTTTCACTTTGGCAGCAAATGTAACAACTTCAAAATGGTTAGCAGGAATGGATGCTGAAGTTATTGAAATATTGGCAAAAGAACGTTCTTCAGTAACAAAATCTAAAATACGTGATTTACATATTCCTTATGGAGCATCTATTGGAGGAGTTATTAGAAACAATCAGGCTTTTATCACAGGTGGAGATTTTCAGATAGTAGCGGGAGATAAAGTTGTTGTATTTACCATACCCGAAGCCGCAGCTAAAATAGTTAAAATATTTAATTAATCTTATATTGTAATTTTTCAATAATTAGTATTGGACAAACAGCATATATTTGAATTTGATAATTAAATTAAAGATATTCAAATATTACTTACAAATAAAATTTTATATCTTTGCATTCGTTAATAAGAATATGAACAATAAAATAACAAATAAAAGTACAATAAAATGAAAAAAATTGTTTTCACAATCGCATTAACCATTATTTCTTTGAGTGGTTTTGCACAAACAGCAGACGAAGCTGCTGCAATTAATAAATGGATTGATGTTTATGCTCAATTAAATGAGGCTAAAGAATGGCAAAAGATGATAGATACATCTAATTTATGTGAAAAAGAAGCTCCTAATTGGGAATATTTAGATTATTATCTCGGTGTTGCATATTTTAATCTCAATAATTATTTCAAAGCAATCAATGAAATGACTGACTTCATTAACAAAACAGACACAATTCTTGCGGCTTTTATGATAAGAGGAGATGCTTATGTACATGAAAAAGAATATGAAGCTGCATTGTTAGATTACGATAAACTTTTGAGTGCAAATCCTAAAGACGTAAACGCTTTAATAGCAAAAGCAAAAGTTAGTCAAGCTCAAGGTGATAATGCTGCTTATCTCGCAGATTTAAGTAAAGTGCTGGAAGTTGAACCTGGCAATGTAGATGTTTTAACCAATAGAGGCTCTATTTATGCAATGAATGGTGATTTTCAATCTGCAGTAAATGATTTTACTGCAGCAATAAATGCTAAGCCGTCAGCAGAATTATTTTTCAACCGTGCAAAAGCTAACTTTGCATTAAAAACTAACGAATCGTTGACAAATACTATTGATGATTGCAACAAGGCTGAAGAATTAGGAATGAAAGATAAAGATTTATATCAACTGCGTTTAGTTGCCAACCAATCAGTAAAAAATTATCCTGAAGTAGTAAAAGATTATAATAATATCTTACTAATAAATGGTGAAGACCTTAATATGTTACTTGGACGTGGAGTTGCTAAATATCAAATGAACGACTGGAAAGGTGCTATAGAAGATATGGATTTAGTAATAGCAAAAGACCCTAAAAATATAAAAGCATATCAAGTGCGTGCAACTTGTAAAACAAAACTGAAAGATACTAAAGGGGCACAAGCAGACGCAGCAAAAGTAAAAGAATTACAAGGCAGCAAATAGTTTTTTCATACTATTATTTGTTTTAAGGCTTAATAATAAAAATTATTAAGCCTTTTTTATAATCTTGTGTAAAACAATTTATCAAAAAGAGGTTGTCAATTATAATTTGACAACCTCTTTTTGATAAATAAAATATTTTCTAATAAAATTATTTTGTTAATATTCTAACAAGTAGTTAGTGTCCTGAAATTGCACCTTCAGGCACTTCAATAATTTTTCCATGTGTTTTGATAATCATATCATACCATTCCTTACGATATTCAGGTTGCATAGGAAATACAGGTTGTCCCTTACGATAAGGACTTTCCTCAAACTTTCCATCTTTTTCTTTTTTAATATTTCCATCAACATATTTCACAAGCAGATAATGACTTAGATTTTTCCAAGTATCAAATGTACGTTTAGCTTCATTCAATGAAAAACTTGTGGCTGTTTTTCTTATTACATCTGCGTCCATTGATTTAAGACGAGCGTCCAATTTTTCTACTTCATTGATAAAACTCATTTCCAATTCTTTCTGTTTTGCCCGCACATCCACAATCATATCACAATATCTGCTGTAAACAAAATTCGTAACCTGATTAAAAAGCCAGAAAGCAGAAGTTTCACTGTATGTTGTCATATTTCCATTTCCTTCCCTAAAACATTCAGGTACATCTGTCAAACATCCATACATAGGAACATAAACTGTTGAATAAGTATCATCTACTCCAAACCATAAAATTCCTTTTGCAGGATTAGGCATCCAATCTCTGCTCTGTGCAACAAAAGAAAAGCCTGTCTGTTGAGTTGATGTTGCACGTTCATGAATATATTCTTTTCCATTAAATTTAAAGTTCATTGGTCTCCAACGATAAGGACATTTAAATGGACCTGCTCCTAAATCATTAGTCATATCCATAGGCGTACCTTCATAATGATCTCTCATAAGTTCCATAACATCATGAACATTTAATTTCCTGTCAGGTTTTATCCACAAAGGCATACGTTCCCCTGTCAAATCATAACCCATGGCATATTTTTCATATTTAATCATAGATTTATTGCAACGTAAAAATGCAGCATAAACTCTCGCTTCACAACCTCTCGCACCTGAAAAGTCTAAAGGATTATATGTGTCGCTAAAAGAAAATTCGGCATCAGAACCATTAAAGAAACCTTTTAATCTGGCAAAAGTTATAACGTCTTCCGCATACACAACTTCTACTTCAGGACGATTGATTTCTTTCAGATTTTTTGAAGAAATGCTTTTAAAAGAACCTTTTGTTTGCAACGGAAATTGAGTGATACGTGCATGATTTGCATGTCCACTTATATACCCATCAGGAATCCTCATTGCAACCCACACAGCTCCACGAGTCCATTTCTTATCAACCTTGCCTTTTTTGTCCAATACAGGTAATCCTTTACCTATAATTTCCATAATCCATACTTCTGTCCCATCAGAAATAGAAAAACTCTCTCCTTCAGAACAGTATCCATACTGAGATACAAGTTCAGCTATATTTTTGATTGCTTCCCTTGCGGTTTTGCAACGTTGAAGAGAAAGATAAATAAGAGAACCATAGTCTATGCCAATGTTTGTGTCATGACATTCTTCTCGTCCTCCGTAAGTAGTTTCTCCAATAGACAGTCCATATTCGTTAATGTTTCCAACCATATTATAGGTTTGAGCAACCTGTGGAATTTTAACTAAAGGTCTTCCGCTGTCCCAATCTATAACTTGAAAGATTGTTCCTGCAGGATAATTTGCGGCTCTTCTGTAATACAATTCACCATAAAGCACATGCGAATCGGCAGCATAAGTTATCATTGTTGAGCCATCAGTTGAAGCTCCCTTAGTTATAAGGAAATTTGTGCAGGCAAAACTTGAACCTGCCATTGCCAAAACTGCTATGAAAGCAGCGATTTTTAATGTATGTTTCATATTTTTAATAATATTTTTTTATTAAAGTGTTGGCAAAGATACACTTTTTCAGAAAAAAGAAATATTTTTTGTTTATTAAGCAACCGTTAAAGTAATATAACATAAATATATTATATTTACGCTTTCAAACTTTTCTTTATCTTTGCGACATTAAAAAGACCATAAATAATGATTCAATAAATAAAAACAAATATAAATACATAAATATATTGATATATAAACAATAAAATTCAACAAATATGAACAGATACTGTAAAGTCTTAAATAAAATGTGGTTAAATACACTTATAATGGTTATTTTTGCTACTTTAGTAGCAGCAATTTACATTTGGAAGTTTGCAAATATTAGTATTCTTTCCGGCATTTGGGCAAAATATTATCCATTTTTAGCAATGATGTTAATGATTATTTGTCTTTTTCTTGGCAATAATATCACAGCAAAAAAGATTAAAACATTACGCAACGAAGATTTAACAAAAAAATTAACTGAATACAAAACTATATATAGCAAAAGATTGAAATTTTTCAGTGCCATATCTCTTATTGCTGTTGTGTCCATGATAATGTTTGCGTCCATGTATTATATTATTTTTTCTATTCTGTCTCTATTGTTAATAATCTTTAGCAGAGTAATGTCTGTAAAAGTAAAATATGAATTAAATTTAACCGAGGAAGAGATTAAAAAAGTTGATAAATTAAAAATAAAATAAAAAAAGTACTTTTGCTGCATAAAATAAAATCAAAAAGCTATGAATAAGAAAGTAAAAAAATTATTTATGTTTTTAGCAGTCGCATCTATGGGTGTAGCTCTTAATTCCTGCAGTGAAGCAGAAGAAGTTGCAAAAGAGTTTGTTGGACGTATGGATATTACTGTTGACGGGCAAACGCACAATATATCAGGATGTGTTTTCTATAAAGAAAATGGACGCATTATGATGGCGGCTACAGACTCCTACAATAATGTAGCAGTATATATTGAAGCTAATGGCTCCGGTACATACGATGTAGGTTTGGGTGGAAGCATTTTAGAGGTTGCATCCAATATCGGAAACATCGGAACGTTAGTACAGGGCGACGGTAATTATGTTGCTTACTGTCCAAGTAGAAATGTTACAGACGATGTAACGGTTGGATTATTTGGAACTATTACTTACACAGAAGTATCAGCAAATAAAGTTTCCGGAACGTTTAATGTTTTTGGTGTAAAAAAAGACTTAACGGCTAATCTTACAGCAACTGCTCTCGCAGCTTTATTCTCCAGTTTGGGTAGTTCTATGAATATGGTTGGATCGTTTGAAGCTATCGGTAAATAAGAAAAAGTTAAAATTTCATAATGAGAATAAGAGATTACTGTTTATAATGGTAATCTCTTTTTTATTTTTTTTTAGTTACGGAAGGTTATTATAAAACTAATGTGTCATATAGCATTTCTAAATATTATCTTTATAGTGTTTCAGTAAATCTTGATTTTTTAGACTAAAATCTTTATTATTTTGGTTAAAAAATCAAAATTTCATTATATGCAAATATGATCTTTTTTTATAATGTAACAATATTTATATTTTAATTATCAATATTATAAATATAATTTTTTAAAAAAATTAACAACACCTTTATTTATATTACTTATTTATTAATAAAAATGAAATTATTTTTTTTATGTTCAATAAAAACATAATACAAAAATTTTTGTATCTTTGCAATCTGTAAAACTGTAAAATTTGAAATGAAACACTTTATATTTCTTTGCTTAATTGCATTTGCTAATATTTTATACGCTCAAAATAAAGAATATTATGAAGCAAGTATTGAAGTGAATTATTTTAAAATGCCATTAACTATTGAATACTCTTTATTATCAAATGATTCTCTATCGTTATTACTCGGTTCTCCGTCACAAACTGAAGATTTATTACAAGCAGATAAAGCATACATTAAAGAAGATTCTCTTCTCTTTAGATTAAAAAAGTTTAACATAACGTGCAGAGCTAAATATTCTACTAATAAAGATTCAATTATTGGAACTTTTAAGCAAGGGAATTTTAAAACAGAAATAGTATGGTTGAGAACTAATCAACATTTTTCATATAATCGTCCGCAAACACCTGTTCCTCCATTTAGATATATTGTTGAAGATTTTGAATTTACTAATCCAAAAGTTAAAAATTATACATTTAAAGGAACTCTCACACGTCCTAAACGAGGAAATAATTTTCCTTGTGTTATACTAATTTCAGGTTCCGGCATCCAAGATAGAGATTGTACATTGTTGGGACACAAAATGTTCATGATTATTGCAGACTATCTAACCAACAGTGGCATGGCTGTATTAAGATTTGACGACAGAGGTTATGGTACTAATGATACTGCACTTTTAAATGCAACAACTCTTGATTATGTTTCGGATGTTGAATCTGCTATTGAAGCACTTAAACATATAAATTATATAGATCCTAAACACATAGGATTACTTGGACATAGCGAAGGAGGTTTAATCGCTCAAATCATTGCATCAAAAGATACATCATTAAATTTTATAATTCTTATGGCAAGTCCGGGTATTAGTGGTAGAGAAGTTTTAGTTTCACAACTTAAAGCTTTAACAAAAGCAAAAGGTATCACTAATGAAAAAGAGATTGAAGCTCAACTCGTTCTACAAAAAAATGCTATTGAAAATAAAAAAGCGTCCAAATGGATAAAAACTTTTGTTGATTTAAACCCTAAGAACTATCTTCCATACATAACGCAACCAACTTTAATTTTGCAGGGTGCAAAAGATTTACAGGTTACTCCACAGGAAAATCTATCTGCTATTAGAGAATATTTTGGCAGAGCAGTAAACAATTTTTCATATAAAGTATTGGTTTTTTCAGATAATAATCATTTATTTCAACGTTGTAAAACAGGACTTCCAAGCGAATATGGAGAAATAGACTTGACAATAGATACTGATGTTTTACATTATTTAGTAACATTTATTAGAGAAAAAAATCGCATAAAGAAACGTTAAAATAAATCAGATTAGAGTTTTTTTGTATTTTTGCACAACTAAAATACAAAAACAAATGTTAGTTAAAACTTTTGGAAGTGCTATATCAGGTATTATTGCCACTACTGTTACAATAGAAGTATGCGTTGAGCAAGGTGTTAATTTTTTTCTTGTTGGATTGCCAGACAATGCTGTTAAAGAAAGTCAGCAAAGAATTTCTGCAGCCTTACAAAGCTATGGTTATCGCATACCCGGTAAAAAAATAATTATCAACATGGCTCCTGCAGATATTCGTAAAGAAGGTTCTGCGTATGATTTGCCACTTGCTATTGGTATACTCGGAGCTTCTCAGCAAATACTTTCCGACCACCTTGCTGAATATATGATAATGGGTGAACTTTCCCTTGACGGATCGGTTAAAGCAATCAAAGGATCTTTACCGATTGCTTTGGAAGCAAAAAAACAGGGTTTTAAAGGTTTTATTCTACCGAAAGTAAATGCACAGGAAGCCGCCATTGTTGACGGTTTAGAAATATACGGAGTAGAAAACATATTGGAAGTTATTAACTTTTTTAATGGCACAGGCAGTATAGATAGAATAAAAGTTGATGTAAAAGGAGAATTTTTAAAATCTTTGGACACTTATGAATATGACTTTGCTGAAGTAAAAGGACAGGAAAATATTAAAAGAGCAATGGAAATAGCCGCTGCAGGCTCTCATAATATATTATTAATAGGTGCACCGGGTAGCGGAAAAACAATGTTAGCTAAACGTTTGCCTTCAATTTTACCTCCATTAACTCTTGAAGAAGCACTTGAAACCACAAAAATACATTCTGTTGCAGGTTTAATGTCTGCTAATACTCCTTTAATATCTGTACGACCTTTCCGCAATCCACATCATACAATAAGTGATACCGCATTAGTAGGTGGAGGAACTTACCCTCAACCTGGCGAAATATCACTTGCACACAACGGTGTTTTATTCTTGGATGAATTACCTGAATTTAAACGGAATGTTTTAGAAGTACTACGTCAACCAATGGAAAGTCGTACCATTACTATCTCTCGTACACGTCAGACAAGTGATTATCCTGCTAATTTTATGCTTGTTGCTGCTATGAATCCCTGTGCATGCGGTTTTTATAATCATCCGGATAAAGCATGTACTTGTGCCTCAGGCGCGGTAAATAAATATCTAAATAAAGTTTCTGGTCCTTTACTTGACAGAATAGATATTCAAATAGAGGTTATTCCTGTACCATTCAAAGAATTATCCGAAGCTCGTTCAGGTGAATCAAGTCATGTAGTAAGAGAAAGAGTGATTGCAGCGCGTGAAAGACAACATGAAAGATTTAAAAACTTCTCAGATATTCATTCCAATGCACAAATGACCCCTAAAATAATGGATGAATTTTGTCATTTAAGTCCTTCATGCATGGATTTATTAAAACGTGCTATGGAAAAATTAGGCTTATCTGCACGTGCTTATAATCGTATAATTAAAGTATCTCGCACAATAGCCGATTTAGAAGGAAAAACAAACATAGAAAACAGTCACATTGCAGAAGCTATCAATTACAGAAGTTTGGACAGAGATAGTTGGGGAAGATAATATTTTGTCTTAATAACTTATGATAAATCAAACAAGTATTTATACTACATTAAAATATCTTGATATTCTACATAAAAATGACTGTTTTTCCATACAAAATTTTTGATTTTTAAAATGAAAATTAAATCTTTAAATTTTAAATAACTTCTGCTACAACAAAAGTACTGCCACCAACAAAAATTACATCTTCATCTTTTGCCTTAAATATTGCTGCATTTAAAGCTTCATTTACTGAATTATAGGTACTATAAGTTGAAAAAACTGATGCCTGCTTAAATTTCTCAGCTAATTTTTCCACAGGCAATCCTCGAGGAATATCTGCCTTGCAAAGATAATATTCCGCATTGACTGGTAAAAGAGGAAATATACGACTTAGATCCTTGTCATTAACTACTCCAAAAACTATATGCAATTTACTATAATGTAAATTTTGAAGTTGAGAGATTACAAAACGTAATCCATCTTCATTATGACCTGTATCACAAATAATAAGCGGTTTTTCTTTTAACTTTTGCCAACGACCCAAAAGCCGTGCATTTTTATCTATATTAAGGATTCCATATCGCAACACATTTTCATCTATATTGAAACCCTGCTCATTTAATTCGTCAATACAAGCTAATACTCCAAGAATATTTTTTTGCTGATAATTTCCACACAAAGTTAATTCCAAATCTTTATATTTCAAGGCATCATTATTATAAATATCCATTATAAGTCTTTTACCGTTTCTAACATTACGTACATTGTATTTACAGTCTGCAAACGTTATTTTGCTATTTTCTTCTTTTGCCTTTTGAATAAATACATTTTGTACTTCTTTCTGTGTTTGTCCAATAACAACAGGTATTCCATGTTTTATTATTCCTGCTTTTTCCTTTGCAATATCAGATAGCGTATTACCTAAAAACTGTGTATGATCAAAGCTTATATTAGTTATCACAGACAATAATGGGGAAATAACGTTTGTACTATCTAATCGTCCTCCCATTCCTACTTCAATAACAGCAATATCTACTTTTTCCTGTTCAAAATACTTAAAAGCCATTGCAACAGAAAGCTCAAAAAATGAAGGCTTTATTTGTTCTATTATTGATTTATTTTTATCAATAAAATCTACAACAAATGATTCTTTGCACAACATTCCATCAATACGGATTCTTTCTCTAAAATCCTTCAAATGAGGTGATGTATGCAAACCTGTTTTCAATTTTTTTTGAGTCAAAATTGAGGCAAGCAAATGAGATGTTGAACCTTTTCCATTAGTGCCTGCAACATGTATTGATTTGAAAGCCCGTTCCGGATTTCCCAATGCAGACATTAAAGCTATTGTATTGTCCAAATTGGATTTATAAGCCGTTGCACCTACACGTTGATACATCGGAAGTGTAGAAAAAAGATAATCTATCGTTTCTCTATAAGTCATATAAAACTATTTTGACTGATTTGCGACTTCTTGTTGTAATTTTGCTAATTCGGATGCTTCGGCTAAAAAGAAATCTCTTTGTAATTTCAAACCGTTATCCAATTCAAAAATATATGGAATAGCTGTTGGAAGGTTTAACCCTGATATTTCTTCATCTGTTATATTTTTCAATGTCTTTACTATCCCACGTAATGAATTACCATGTGCAACAACTAAAACCTCATCATATTTATCAAATGCTTTAAGAATATGTTCATAATAAAAAGGCATAAGACGGTCAATACAATCTTTTAATCCTTCTGTTAAAGGATTTTCTTCCGGTAACAACTCGGCATAACGAGGATCTTTTAATTGTTCTTCTGCACTTTTACCTTCTAATTCAGGAGGAGGACAGTTATAGCCTCTACGCCACTGCTGAACTTTCTCAATTCCAAACTTCTCTACCATCTCTTTTTTATTCTTTGCCTGCAATACACCATAATGTTTTTCATTCAACCGCCATGATTTTTCTACCGGCAAATAATCCATATTCATTGCATCAAGTATTTGATTTAAAGTTTTAACTGCTCTTTTTAAATAAGAAGTAAAACATATTTGAGGTTTATAGCCCTCATTCTTTAATCGTAAACCTGCATCAAAAGCTTCACTAAGCCCTTTTGATGTTAAATCAACATCAGTCCAACCTGTAAACAGATTCCATTTATTCCATTCACTTTGACCGTGTCTTACTAAAATAAGTTTTTTCATTTTGTGTATTATAAATTTTTAACACTGCAAAGGTAGTATTTTTGACATAATAGACAAAATAGCTAATTTTGTATTAAAACATAGTTAAGATATTCTCTTACAAATCAAAATTTTGCATTTAATATCACAATAAAAAATACAAGAGAGAGGATTTTTTGAGTTTGAAGTTTTATATTAAGCAATATTATAAATTTACCTCTCTCTTATTGGTTAATAAGCAAGCATTAGTCTGAAAAGTTACATTATTATTCTTCCGATTATTTCAGACCACTCCCCCACTCTTCCTCTTTCATCATACCAGCATGCTGCATACCAAACTTGTAATCCAACTTGTCCAAAAGTATAAGTAAATACATGAGGTGATGTTTTGCAAGAAATTATTCCATTTAAGTCTTCTATGTCATCAGGCTTTTCTCCGCCAATTTTATAAGCAATATAACATCCACTTATGCCTATTGGCTTTTTTTTAAGCATTCTATCTTTTATTGTTGGATGATTTTGCCCAAAAAATATTTTATGTATTCTGTGCCTACTATTATCTATCTGTAACAAAGGTGCAATATCGTTAAGAAGTATTGGTACGCTTTGCTTGCGTTCCTGCGCAGGAAACAAATGATCAACAAGATCTTCATCGGAAACTGTTGATACTTTTCTTATGTATTTGTTGTACATGTAACGTTCTTGCTTAATCATTAACGCTTTCGTTGTGTCTTTCAATACTTTCTTTTCTTTACAATTCCCTTTTTCCAAAGCAGATTGTTGAAATGCCTCACTATAATTAGTCCAAGCCGCAACATAATCCATCATGTCTTTATGGGAAATTTCCAAAGCTTCTTTATTTTTAAGGTAGAAAGATAAATGAATCTTTACTTGAGTATAAAACTCATTTTCCGTTTTGTAAAGCCAATCACTCATAAGAAATCCTCCTTATAAAATAACGAAATATCTAATTTTACTATCATTTCGCAAATGTCAAATTTATGTTCAAATGTTTATAATAACTAATGCAATTTTCTTGCTTAATTTTGTACAAATGTACAAAAATTATTTGATATTATTCAATTATTTGTCGTAAGAAGCAAAAAAAACTTTCAATTAAACGGATAAAAGACTAATTATGAACAATATATATCTTAAAACCTACTTAAAAATTCTGATATTTCAATGGTGTTTCCACAAGCAAAATGCTTTTGAGGACATTCTTTATGTCCATGCAAACCACACGGACGACATTTCAATTTAAGTTGTGTCTGAATAATATAATTATTTTCACTTAATGGAGTAAAACCAAATTCCGGAACAGTAGAACAAAATACAGCAGTAACTGGGGCATTTACAGCAGAACAGAAATGCAATGGTGCAGAATCGTTTGTAAAATTCATTTTTGCTCCATACATTATATTACACGATTGAAGAAAAGATAATTTGCCACAAAGGTTTATGCAATCCTTAAAGCCTGACATTTCTATAATTTGTTCGCATAATTCTCTATCATTTTTTGAACCAAGCAAACAAACATCACCTTTTTTACTTATTAAACGAACTAATTCAACCCATTTATCTATTGGCATTTGCTTGGTTTTCCAAAGAGAAGATGGGCTAATCGTATAATATACATTGTTTTGAAAAGAAAATAATAAATTGACTTTTGGATACAATTTTGGTTTTTCCACTTTATTTGAAGTACATAAGTCTGCTATTAAAAGAGCATTTCTATCTATTTCGTGTGTAAATTGTTTTATATTTATGTGATGTACAAATCTTTTTGTAAAAAATAAAGACAAAGGATTTTTTTTAAATCCTCTTGTTTGTTTTGATTTTGAAAAACATGTCATCAATCCACTACTTAAAAAACGTTGTAAATTAATCACCAAATCGTACTTTTTTGTCCTTATTTCTCTTATTAATTTTAAAAGATTACGATATTTATTATTATTTTTATTCCATATCAATACATTATTTACAAATAGATGTCCATCAAACAATGTTTCATTTCCTTTTTTTACAAGAATATCTATGTTTGACAAGGGATATTCTCTATGTAAAGTTTCCAAAATAGATGTCGCTAAAACAACATCTCCAATGGAAGCGGTTTGAATGACAAGAATTGTATTAAGTTGAACAGAATTCATATTTTTTAATTTGAAATGCAAAGTTACAATTTTAGTATTTATTACTGCATTATTCAAAACATCGTAAATACAAGTTTTATTCATAACAAATTTCTTGTTATCTTAAACAAAAAACAATGTTTTTATATCTCAAAAACTTGAATTTTAACATAAAAAATCAAAAAAATTAGAATATATCTTAAAATACGTATCTATAATCCGGCATATATAGTAAAGTATATCTTTATAATCTACAAAATTTTGCACAGAGGCTACAAATTTTTGCAAATATGCTACAATATTCTAAATATACATTTATATATTTGCAAGATAATTCTAAATAAGTTAAATAAATATGAAACACAAATTTATTATCGCAGTTGCGGCGTTTGTCCTTTGTGCTGTCGCATTTACAAATTCAACAAAGGCTCAACAGACTTTCCCTTATTCGGAAAATTTTGATGCATTAACCACACCTGCTCTTCCGACAGGATGGGTGGCAATTGATGCAAATGCTGACGGAAACACTTTTGTATCTTCCAATCATCAGCACGCTTCAGGTTTTTTTGGAGGACACAATGGAACGCAGTATCTGTCCTCAGGCGACGGAACGATTAACGACTGGGTTTTTACAGACCAGTTTTATTTTGTGGCAGGAACGCCTTACACCAATACATTTTGGATACAAAAGGGCTCTTCTTACGGAATTTATACACTGGATATTTATCTTGTTTCCGCACAAAACGAATCGAGTATCGTAGAAACTCTTTATTCTATGGAAGTTCCTTACAGTCCGATTGAAGTAGAAAACGTTTTCACTCCTGTAACAACAGGAAATTACTATCTTGCAATCCATGTAACATCATCTCAATGGGGTTATAAAGTTTGCATTGACGATTTTTACATTGAGGAAGGCGAACCATTGGTGGCAATGACAGGTTATTATCCAACCTCTACAACGCAGGATATTGACGTAATAACGCCAATCTATGCCGTTTTTGACCATGTACTAACTGCAACCGACCTTTCTCTTGTAACTGTCAGCGGGGCAACAGGCGTAATTGCAACCATAGACAGTAATAAGCTTCTGATTGAGCATGACCCTTTGACATATAATACAACTTACTCGGTGAATATACCAAACGGAGCAATAGCAAACTTTGCAGGAGGAACATGGTCATTCACAACCGTAGGTTCTGATGTGGTACTTTATCAAATGTATCCTGTAGATAATGTTACAGGAGTTTTTCCAAATATGCCTGTAACAATGCTTTTCAATCAGCAGATAAATATCATTGATCCTTCGCTGATAACAATTAGCGGTGGCAGTAATATCGGCAATATTACAACCGATATTGACGGCAAATACCTTATTATTACTCATGATGCTTATCAGAAAGACATGACTTACACTTTTACCATTGCCAATGGAGCGATTGACAGATTTGACAGCACTGTTTCCGTAACTTTTCAAACAACTCATGCGGGAGACATTCCTGATACAACAACTCTTTATGGTCCAATAAACAATATAGTTAATGTAAGAGCAGTGTCGGACAATGGTCGTTATGTTACAGGCAGTTCAAGCATCTATGGAGGTTTTATGTGGGATGTATTGGAGAGCGGACATTATGTTATGAGCAGCACAGGTGGCGAAGGCTACAGGGTTTCAAACGATGGTCATACAGCCTTTCGTCGTTATTCGGGCAATACAATAGACCCGGCTTTGCCTGTTATATGGTTTGAAAACGAAACGTACTTTTTGCCGATTCCTCAATACGGAGATGTTCAAACCATAACCGCCGATGGTATGAGAGCAGCAGGTTACGCATCTTCAGGTTCAATGACAGGTGCAATGCCTGTTGTATGGGACAGACAGCCAAACGGGAACTGGATTGCAACAGAATGGGCAACCCCGTCAGGCACATTACAGACACGTATTGCCGATTTATCCAACGATGGCAATGTTGGAGTTGGACGTATCAATATATCAGGACAAACCATGACTGTATATGACGCATGCTATTGGCTTTCTCCGAACTCTATTACAGTACAGACTGGCTGGCAAACAGAAACAAACACCGAATATACCTGCATAAGCGGAAACGGAAAGTATGCAGGACTTCGTGCAGGGCTGCAACATCCATACATACATAACCTTGAAACCAACACTTTAACGCAACTTTCAAATGGCGACATAATAAATGCAATTACCGATGATGGTTTAGCGGCTGTTTATTCAGGCAATCCAACTCTCGGAGGTGATGCTTACATTTATACACCCGAAACAGGATTGAAACTTTTTACACAATGGATAACTGAGGATATTGAAAACTATTATAACATTGACCAGACGGGTAAAGCGTTAATGCTTTCTATTGCATCAAATCCAACCTGTCGCATTATGGACATTTCGCCTGACGGGAAGAATTGGGCAATGCAAAAAGACGATGAGGCTTATATGATGCATCTGGTTAAGCACAATAACCTCGCAAATGTTGAATCCACAAAGATAAACGTCTATCCTAATCCTGCAAACGACCGCATAATGATTGAGGGTGAAGGTTTTAATCGTATAAAACTTTATGATATTCTTGGTAGAGAGTTAATAAATATGCCTGTTCGTTCTTCTGTAGCAACGATTGATTTAACTGCTTTAACCAATGGGATTTATACAATGAAATTTCTGTTGAACGACAAAACGGTAAACACAAGAAAAATTGTTAAAAACTAACCATGTAAAATAATTTGGTTTATTCATTTCATGAAAGGCTGTTTTAGAAATCTAAAACAGCCTTTCGGATTTTTTATTATAATTTATTATTTTTGAAGATTAAACAATAATAATTTTAATCAATTAATAACCATTTTTGCCTCCTACCAATAGTTTTCTCATAAAAAACTTTAATTTTTTCACTTTAAATCTTCATTTTCCTATTTTAAATCTTGATTTTATGATTTTAAAAGTTGATAATACTCTTTCATCATTGGTTAAATGGACTGAAAAATATTTTTAGAAAATTAAAATAATTGTTATTGTTGATTGCAAATCAGTTTCAAAATACTGTCAGGGGCTGCAATACGGTAGCCTTCGCTTATAAAGATAACATCGCCGTTTGGTTTAATGAACAATAACAGTGGATAATTGTTGCCAAAGTCGTATTTCATTGCTTCTGTAACGCTCTTTAACATTTCCATAGCATTATCCTGTTCAAATAAAGTTTGATTTGGAAAGTTTGCCTCCATTGATTCCGCAATGTGTTTCGCTGAATTGTCACCACAAATTGCTGCTGCTATACCCACTTTTGCACTTTCAAACTCATTTTTTAACGTTGTGAAATCGGCAATCAAATGTCTGGTTGGCTCGTTGGCAGGATTGACAAACATCAACAGTAATCCCTTTTCACCGCATAAGGACTTCAATGTTTGAGGTTGCCCTTTGATATTCACAGATTTATGTTCCAAATCAATATGTGAAAGAATTTTAGGCTCGGTATTTACTTTCGGCAACGTAATACAAACAGTTGTGTCGCTACCTGTAAGATTAAAATACTCCTCTCTTATAAATACACTACCATCATCGGCTCTGCGTCCGGTAAGCAACCGATAGTATCCATTGGAAAGAGACAATGTGTCAGGAAATTGAGAAAACGGCATATCATATTCATAATCCAAGGTTTGAAAACGACCATTTGTTAATTTAGAAAGGGCAAAATGATAAAAATACTCAGGTTTCGTGTCATTGGAATTTGACGATGTAAAAATAACATTTGTCATCGGTTCTGAGACTTTTGCTTTCTCATCGCCAAATGTTGCATACTGCCAGCCCTTGTTTGGTAACATATATTGCGAACGCCCTGTTGCCCATTCGTAACGGGCTGCTATGCCAAGCGAACGGCATATTGCAACGAAAAAGACCTCTCTTGAAACTCTGTCTGCTTCTTTTGTTTTGAGGATACCCTCAGGTGAAATCACCTGACCGTAATAATTTTCAGTGGTGTTAAGTTTTACGTTTTGGAAAATCCATTTTGCTATCTTCTGAGGGTCTTTTACGAATTGTTTTCCCTGCTTTGAAAATTCCATTTGCAAAGTTGGTCGCCATGGGGTTATCTTTTCAAGTTGTATTCGCGGGTTTAAGATATATTTATCTATCGTTTCCTCATCGTATTTCTTAATATTGTTTGCTTGATACGTGTGCAGATATTTTGAGAACCCAAAAGTAAG
>JAISUE010000048.1 GCA_031272245.1 Bacteroidales bacterium | reverse complement strand
TGCAAACGAGTTTTCAAACCGTGCAAACGAGTTTTCAAACCGTGCAAACGAGTTTTCAAGCCGTGCAAACGAGTTTTCAAACCGTGCAAACGAGTTTTCAAACTTTGCAAACGAGTTTTCAAACTTTGCAAACGAGTTTTCAAACCGTGCAAACGCGTTTTCAAACTTTGCAAACGAGTTTTCAAATCGTGCAAATGATGTTTTATAAGCGAAAAATTTCGTTTTTGAACCTGCAACAAATGTTATAACCGCTTCAAATATTTTTAAAAGACTTGAAACGAGGGTTGCTGCGATTGAAACAATGGTTGCACGATTTCCAACCAACGTTGCACAACTTCCAACAAAGGTTGCACGATTTCCAACCAACGTTGCACGATTTGCAACCAACGTTGCACGGTTTGCAACCAACGTTGCACGATTTGCAACCAACGTTGCACGATTTGCAACCAACGTTGCACGATTTGCAACAAAGGTTGCACGGTCTAAAAAATATTTTGCACGGCTCAAAAAACATTTTGCACGGGATAAAAAGACTTTTTTAAGACCCGAAACAAAGGTTTTAAAGGTTGAAACGAGGGTTTATTGATTTGAAACGAGGGTTGCTGCGGTTGAAACAATGGTTGGAAAAACGGAAACAAAGGTTGTCGGATTTGCGAAAATGGTTGAGGCGATTAAAACGATGGTTGGAAACGTTGCAACCAATTTTGCTCGGAAGGTAATTATTGTTGCATTACCCTAAAAAATAATAAGTTATGCTAAAACAGCAGGCTTTCTACTATGAATAGATTTTAGACTTGAACAAGCGATATATGAGTGAAAAAAAATGTACGTTTCATATTCCGGTATAAATTATTTATTGTAGCATTTTATTATAATATATTCTTAAATACTAAATAAATTACTTAAATTTGCAATCTTTTAATATGAGTATTGAGTAAATAATTAGAGATCTGCAATTATGAAAATATTGATAATCGGATATGGTAAAATGGGCAAAATGGTTGAAAAAATAGCCCGGAAGAGAGGTCATACAATTTCTTTTCGTATAGACAATGAAACAGATTGGAATATTATGGATATGGATTTTAATTTTGATGTAGCTATAGACTTTTCTATGCCATCAATAGTTACTGCCAATATAAATAAATGCTTTGATTTAAATTTGCCCGTAGTAGTTGGAACAACAGGTTGGGATAATGATTTTGAAAAGATAAAAGCATATTGCATACAAAATAATAAAAGTCTTTTTTATTCTTCAAACTTTTCCATAGGAGTTTTTCTCTTTAATAAGATTAATAGCTTTGCTGCTAAACTTCTATCTCCATATATGCAATATAAACCTGAAATTATGGAGATACATCATCTGCATAAATTGGACAAACCTTCCGGTACTGCTAAATATCTGGCAAAGAATATGGAAGATTATTATTCGGATGTTGAAATAAAATCAGTAAGAGAGGGAGAAATATTTGGTATTCATCAGATAGATTATCAATCAGAGGTGGATGTTATTTCATTAAGACATGAAGCAAAATCAAGAGAAGGATTTGCTTTAGGTGCTGTTGTTGCTGCGGAGTTTTTACAAGGGAAAAAAGGTTTTTTTTCTATGAATGATTTAATTTAATATATAATGAATATGAAATATACAATCGGAATAGACATTGGAGCAACCAATACGGAAATGGGTCTCGTAAATTTTAAAGGTTTAATTGTGTATCGTACATCTTTTAAGACTAATCAATTTTATGGATTGAATGGTTTTCTTGAAATACTTGTAGAGAATATAAAACTGCTTTATCATAAAGTAAAAAAGCAGGAAGATATTGTTGCTATTGGAATAGGCGCTCCTAACGGTAATGCTGTTAAAGGAACAATAGAGCATGCTCCAAATTTGAAGTTTAAAGGCATAATTTATTTGAAAAAAAGGCTGTCTAAAATGTTAGAACAAAGAGGTTATACACCTAAAATATACTTAACAAACGATGCAAATGCCGCTGCAATAGGAGAAATGCTGTATGGAAAGGCGAAAAAAGGTATAAAAGATTTTATAATGATAACACTTGGAACAGGTGTAGGCAGTGGTATTGTTTCAAATGGAAAACTTGTTTATGGTTATAGCAGTTTTGCAGGAGAAATAGGTCATACAAAAGTTTGTGATAATGGACGTCAATGTAATTGTGGTAAAAAAGATTGCCTTGAAACATATTCATCTGCAACCGGAATAGTTACAACGGCAAAGGAACTGTTATCTCAATCTGTTATTCCTTCGCTTTTAAGAGAGTTGCCCGATAATAAATTGGAATCTAAAGATATTTATGAAGCAGCAATAAAAGGAGATGTTATATCTTTACAATGTTTTGATTTGACAGCAAAAATGTTAGCAATAGCTTTGGCAAATGCGAGTGCTGTTACTTCACCTCAAAAGATTTATATATTTGGAGGGCTTGCTCAGTCCGGTGATTTATTACTTAAACCTTTGAAAAAATATTTTGAAGAAGAACTTTATGTTACATTTAAAAGAACAATAGATATAGAATTATCAGGCTTAAAAGGTTCGGATGCTGCTATATTGGGATCTGCTGCATTAGGATTTAGTAATGAAGATAGATAACACACAACAAAGAAAAAAGATTATGATATGGTTCAAATTTAAGAACTATTTAAAATATATCTATAAGGCTAAAAATGAATATTCTATTCACTCTCCTTTTATGTTTGAAACTTATCTTAAATGTATAAAGGGGAAAACAGAAAAAGAAATGATTGAAAAACTTAACGAACGGTTTAAGTGTGAAGTTTTGAATATGCCTTTGAATACCAATATGGAAGAATATGTGTTAAATACATTGAAATCAAAAAATCCATGTATGTTTTATTTGAAACGTATTTATAGAGATAGAGAAACATTTAAGCAATGGGAATATTTACGGCAGCAGAAATGTATTACGCTGGATATAAATTTCTATTATGCAGGTTTAATATTGGTTAAGAATGGACTAAAACGTCAATCTTATATATTGAAACGCTAAAACAAAACAGTCCGCAAACATTTTGTTCGCAGACTGTTTGTCTAATCACTATGAAATATGTTTTTTATTTCATATATTCAAGTTCCTGTTTTAAAACTTTTTGGGCATTCTCTATTGGAGATAAAGATTTGGTCATTGTTTCAAAAATTATTCCGGAAAAAGATGCAGGAGGCATAGTTTTCAAATCATTAGATGATGCTACAGAATTAATCAATGCTATAGTTTCTTCTTTAGCTTTAATAACTAAAATCCAAGATTGTTCAGAAACATATAATTGTTGAGATAAATTGTATTCAAATTCGTCTCGTATGTTTTTAAGCATCACATCTTTTAACAGAGGTGTTTCCATACCGTATTGATAAAGTCGCATTACAAGATTTTCAGGTTTTATTCGTTCCAAAAACATCATTAAACGTTCATAAGCTTGTAATTTTACAGGAATAATTACTTTGGATATTTCCGTTTGTTTAGCCTTTTTTAATTCTAAAAGAGTGATGCGGTTTTCATTATTTATGAACTTTCGAGTGAGTTTCAGAAAATAATATCCTGCAATACCCATAACAAATACACCTCCAATACTGATAATTATTGTTTCTACTATCATACATTCGTATTTTTAAAGTTAAATATTAAATGTGTTTTTGATTTCATCTACATAATCAAGTTTTTCCCAAGGATAAAATTCAATTTCTTTTTCTCTTTCTACACCGTTCTCATAAATAATAACTTTTTTAGAGTAATGAGTTCTGCCAAAATGCCCGTAAGATGAAGTAGGAGAAAAAATAGGATTACGTAAACCAAAACGTTCAATAATTGAATATGGACGTAAATCAAAAATGTTTTTTATTTTTTCTGCTATTTCTCCGTCTGTTAAAGTAATTTTAGATGTTCCATAAGTATTGATGTACAGACCAACAGGTTCTGCTACGCCAATAGCGTACGCAACCTGCACTAAAACTTCATCGCAAAGTCCGGCTGCAACCATATTTTTTGCTATATGTCTTACTGCATAGGCAGCACTTCTGTCAACTTTTGAAGAGTCTTTTCCGGAAAAAGCTCCTCCACCATGCGCCCCTTTGCCACCGTAAGTGTCAACTATAATCTTTCTACCTGTAAGCCCAGTATCTCCATGAGGACCTCCGATAACAAATTTTCCTGTAGGATTAACATGCAAAGTATAGTCGTCTTCAAACAGATTTTTAATGTTTTCTTTTTGCATTTTGGTAATAACGCGAGGAATAAGTATTTCTCTTACATCCTTTTTTATGATTGCAAGCATCTTTTCGTCAGTCTCAAATTCGTCGTGTTGAGTTGATATAACGATGGTATCAATAGCAATCGGTTTGTTGTTATCATCATATTTTATAGTTACTTGTGATTTGGAATCAGGACGCAGATAAGTCATCTGTTTACCTTCTTTTCTTATCTGAGAAAGTTCATGAACAAGAATATGTGCTATTGTTAGCGGCAGAGGCATAAAGTCTTCTGTGTCGCGACAAGCGTATCCAAACATCATGCCCTGATCTCCTGCACCCTGTTGCAATGCTTCGGTTCGTTCAACACCGCGATTTATATCTCCACTCTGTTCGTGAATCGTTGATATAACACCACAACTTTCGCTTTCAAACTTGTATTCGCCTTTTGTATATCCGATACGGCGAACCACATCTCTTGCTACTTGCTGTACATCTACGTAAGCATTGGTTTTAACTTCACCGCTTAAAACCACAAGCCCCGTTGTTACAAGAGTCTCACAGGCAACTTTTGAATTAGCATCCTGTCTAAGAAATTCATCAAGCAGAGCATCAGAGATTTGATCTGCAATTTTGTCCGGATGTCCTTCGGAAACAGATTCCGATGTAAAATAATAAGCCATAGTTTTACTAATTAAAATTAAATAATAATTAAATTTAAATGTATTTGGGTAATAAATGAATTGGCTTGCGTTGAAAAATGGTATTGTTTTTTAGCATTTTTTTTGTGTGGTTGCAAGCAATTCAAATCTTTCCACAAATTTTTTTGGCAAAAGTAATAAAAATTTTATATTGTTAAATTTTTTATGCTGAAATCGTGAAAAAAATTGATATACCGCATATATATCTTTTCAACATTTTTTCAAGAAATCATACAGAAAAACACTACTTTGATAAAATAAATTAAAGATTTGTTAATAATTTATTTTGTTTGTTTAGGAAAAAAAATGTATTTTTGCAAATCAAATTTTACTTATGGACAAACAAAGAACATTACAATCGGACTTAAGAATATCAGGTAAGGGGTTACATTCAGGTGTCCATGCAAATATCTGTATAAAGCCTGCTAAACCAAACTTTGGTATTCAGTTTCGGAGAGTAGATTTAGAAAATAAACCTCTTATACAAGCTGTTGCGTCCAACGTTTGTGAAACTGCAAGAGGTACTACCATAGAAAACAAAGCTGAATCTGCTAAGGTGGCAACAGTAGAACATTTGTTGTCTTCTCTTTATGCAATGGGGATTGATAATGCAGAAATAGAAATAGATGCACCTGAAGTTCCAATTTTGAATGGCAGTGCAGATATTTGGGTACGACTTATTGAACAGGCTGGTATAGAAGAACAGGGAGTAGCGGCTCAAATTTATGAAATAAAAACACCTATTCGTTATATTGATGATGCAAAAAATATAGATTTGCTTGCCATGCCTTATGACGGATTTAAAATAATCGCCGATATAGATTTTCGTTCCGATGTTATAGGTTGGCAGGAAGCAAAACTTGATAAACTTGAAGATTTTAAAACACAAATAGCCCCCTGTCGTACTTTTGTTTTTTTGCACGAAGTTGAATATCTGCTAAATAACAATCTGATTAAGGGGGGTGATTTAGATAATGCGTTAATTTTTGTTGAACATACCATAAGTGAAGAACAAAAAGCACATTTAGCACAAATATTTAACAAAAACGCTGCTGAAATTAAAGTAGAAAAAGGAATATTAAATCATATAGAGAAACGTTTTGATAACGAACCCGCACGTCACAAGCTTTTAGATTTTATAGGAGATATTTCTTTAAGTGGAGTGCGGTTAAAAGGGGAATTTATAATTAAGCGACCTGGACACAGTTCTAATGTTGCATTTGCAAAACAAATAATTATATCTATAATGGAAAACGCAAAAAAAACTCCTGTTTATGATCCGGATAAAAAGCCTTTGTACGATATTCAGGCTATAAAAAACATTCTGCCACACCGATTTCCTATGCTTCTTATTGATAAAATTATAGAAGTAGGAGAGGATTACGTTGTTGGGCTGAAAAATGTAACAGGTAATGAATCATTTTTTAATGGACACTTTCCAAAAGAACCGGTAATGCCAGGTGTGCTTATTGTTGAAGCACTTGGACAAACAGGAGGAGTGCTTGCCCTTAAAGAAATTCAAGATCCTGAAAACTATAGTACATATTTTATGAAATTTGAAGAAGTGAAATTTCGTAATAAAGTTGTTCCGGGTGATACACTTCTTTTAAAATTAGTACTTACAGAGCCTATTCGTAGAGGTATAGTTAGAATGCAAGGCACTGCTTATGTGGGAAATAAAATAGCTGTTGAAGCAAAGTTAATGGCACAGGTTGCAAAAAATAAACAAGAAAAAATAAATGAATGATTCGTACATACACAAAGGGGCAAAAATTGGTGATAACGTAACAATAGACCCTTTTGCCGTAATTCATGATGATGTTGTTATAGGTAACAATTGTCGGATTCATTCTCACACAACTATTTATCCGGGTGCAAGGATAGGGGAGAGATGTGAGATTTTTCCATGTGCTTCTATAGCCGCTGTACCTCAGGATTTAAAATTCAGAGGAGAATATTCTGTAGTTGAAATAGGTGATGATAATCGCATACGAGAGTGTGTAACAATCAATCGCGGTACGGCAGCAAGCGGAAAAACAATTATAGGAAATGATAATCTTATTATGGCATATTCTCATATTGCTCACGATTGTCGCATTGGAAACCATTGTGTATTGGCAAACGGTACAACTCTCGCCGGTCATATTGAAATAGACGACTGGGTACTTACTGGTGGAGTGGCTGCCATTCACCAGTTTGTGAAGATTGGTCAGCATGCTATTCTTATGGGTGGCTCATTGGTAGATAAAGATGTGCCTCCATTTGTTAAGGCTGCAAAATTTCCACTTTCTTATCATGGAGTCAATTCTGTAGGGCTGGAAAGAAGAGGTTTTACACAGGAACAAATTAATGATATTCAATCTATTTACCGTGTGCTTTTTCAAAGTGGATTACCATATACGGAAGCTGTGGATCGCATAAAACAGTTGCCAATGACTCCTAATTTACAGATAATTTTAGATTTTCTAAATCGTTCAGAACGAGGATTGATGCGAGGATACGTTAATAGCAAAGAATAGAGAATATACTTTTGATACTATGCAAAGTATACAAATTATTGGTAACGGAAATGTTGCATGGCATTTTCAAAAAGCATTGCAAAATACAAGTTTTTATCAAGTAAAACAAATAAATTCCAGAGTGAAAAGTTTTGACTGTTCTAGTGATAATTTTGTGATAATAGCAGTTAAAGATGATGCAATAGAAGAAGTTGCAGAGAAAATTTTGACTTATTCAGCAATAGTTCTCCATACATCCGGTATAAAATCTATAGAGGTTTTAAGAAAAAAATTTGCAAATTGCGGCGTTTTATATCCTGTTCAAACTTTTAGAAAAGAACGAGAGGTGGATTTTACTCAAGTTCCACTATGTATTGAGGCAAATAACAAAGAGAATCTTGAAAAAATTTCAAACTTGGCACATCATCTTACAAATTTAGTTTATGAAATATATTCCCTACAACGGCAACATCTGCACCTTGCTGCTACGTTTGCAAATAACTTTACAAATCATTTAATTGGTATTGCAAAACAAATAGCCGAAAATGCAAATATAGATTTTTCAATTCTGAACCCATTGATAATACATACAATTACAGAGAGTTTATCGCATGATACATTTTCTTTACAAACAGGGGCTGCCAAACGCAATGATGTTTCTACAATTAAAGTTCATGAATCAATGTTAGGTATTGAAGAACGAAAAATTTACGATATAATTACTGAACACATAATTAAGAAATATAATAAGTGCTGATAAGTTTTATAATTTCAGAACAAAAATTCTATTTTCATATAATATTTTGCTTAATAGACAAAAGTTGGTTATGCACTTGCATTATTGATGTGCTTCAAAAAAGATTTTTTTACTTCAAGACTTTTTATACTTGCAACGTTTAATGATTTGAAAACTAAATTAAGAAATCATAATGGCTTGTCAAAAGAGCATGGAAAAACATTCATCAACGCTTATTTAGCAAAATCTTATGAAAGGTAACACCTCACTTTTGTCCATTAAGCCAAATTTAGATTTTATTTAACCCATATACACATTGATTAAAATAAAAACGCCGTTTCAAAATATATGAATCGGCGTTATAAAAATGCAAAAAATTAAAATTAGTTGTTTGTTATATTTCTATTAAATGTTCGGAACGACTTATAAAATCGTCTAATTCTTTACCTTTTAACAAACCCTGTGAAAGTAAAGCCAAGTCTTTGAGTTGGGAAAGTATTTTAGTTTGAGATTCAACTTCTGACATATCAAGTGCTTTAACAATCAAAGGATTATTTACATTAACTACAAGATTATATGTATTAGGCATATTTCCATAAAGAGCAGCCATAGGCGAACCACCCATTTCATACATTTGTTTCATACGTCTGACGTATTCGTCTTGTGTTATTGTCATTGGTTTTGCAGTCTCTTCAAGGCTTTCGGTTTTAACGTTGTAAATTTGTTTATCCACAACGGCTTCTACTAACTGTTTTAGCTTATCACATTGTTCTTTTGAAAGTTTGGATGGGATTTCCTCATCTTTGCAAATAAGTTTTTCAATTACATCGCTGTCAATTCTTGCAAAATGAATATTCTTTTCACGTTGCTCAATAAGATTTACAAAATGATTATCCAGTATTCCATCCATAATAAGCACATCATAGCCTTTGTCTTTTGCAGTTTGAATATATGAATATTGTTCATCCGGTGCGGAAGTATAAAGAATAATGATGCGTTTGTCTTTATCTGTTTGTAAAAGTTCTATTTTCTTTTTGTAGTCATTAAATGTAAAAAAGTTATTGTCCATATTGCGATAAAGGAATATCTTTTCCATTTTATCACAGAATTTTTCATCTGAAAGCATACCGTATTCAATGAATATGCGTAAGTCTTCAAACTTCTTTTCAAACTCTTCGTGATTATTATTGCTTATTTCCTCAAGTTTATCTGCTACTTTTTTAGAAATATGGGCGGCTATTTTCTTAACATTAGCATCTGACTGCAAATATGAACGGCTTACATTAAGTGGAATATCAGGACTATCCAATACTCCTCGTAATAACATCATATATTCCGGCACAACTCCTTCTACAGAATCGGTAACAAAGACCTGATTGCAGTAGAGTTGTATCTTATCTCTTGTTGGTTCAATGTTTTTTTGTATTTTCGGAAAAAACAATATGCCCGTAAGATTGAATGGATAATCTACATTAAGATGAATATGGAACAACGGTTCATCAAAACTCATAGGATACAATTCTCGATAAAATGCCTTATAATCTTCATCTGTAAGTTCTGCCGGTTTGCGTTTCCACAAAGGATTTGTATTGTTAATGATTCTGTCCTGTTCTTTTTGAACTCTTTCAGGTTTTCCATCTTTATCTTTTTTATTGTCATCATCAACCCAAACTTTTTCTTTTCCAAAACGAATTGTAACAGGCATAAAACGACAATACTTTTTCAAAAGATCTAATATTTTACTCTCTTCAAGAAATTCTTCACTCTCTTTTGCAATGTGCATTGTGATTTTTGTTCCTCTTTCTTTCCATTTGCCTTCTTCAATTTCGTACTCTTCACTTCCATCACATACCCAATGTACAGGTTTTATATCGGAATTTTCATTTGTTTCTGCAAGGTAAGACAAAGTATCTATTTCTACTTTATCGCTTACCATAAATGAAGAAAAGAAACCTAAACCAAAATGACCTATAAGTTCAGCTGCCTGTTCTGCATTTTTACCTTTGAATTTTTCAATAAATTCTTCCGCGCCGGACAGGGCGATATTAGTGATATATTTTTCTACTTCTTCTTTCGTCATCCCGATACCTCTATCTATAATGGAAAGAGTCTTTTTCTTCTTGTCCAAAAGAATATCTATGGTATCCTCACCAATAGCCTTATTATATTGTCCAAGAGAAGCTAAAGTTCGCAACTTCATAGTTGCATCAACAGCATTAGATACTATTTCTCTTAAAAAAATATCATGGTCTGAATAGAGAAACTGTTTGATAATTGGAAATATATTTTCCGTTTTTACAGATATTTGTCCTTTCATTTTATTATTTCTTTATTTTTTGATTATTAAAACTTTGCAAGTCAATTCCTGTGCCGTTAAATAAAGATTATGACATTTTGACAGCAGCGTTTTATTCATTATAATATATTAAGGAGAAAAAAATTCTACATTTTAGTTCTTGAAAGGATGCGGTGCAAGCGGAAGTTTTGCGAGAGGATGATAATCCCCAACAAGACCTGTCGGAACTGCATTTCTAATATCACTGACTATCTCTATACATGAACGGGCTTCGGATAAACCAAAACCTTTCCCTGCAAGTATATTTTTATAACTTTCGGTATGCAATTCGGTAAAACCATCACTAAATTCTATCTGTTCTCCTTCACATTCTATCTTCCTGTACGTTTTTTTACCCGCTATTTTTGCTTCTTTCGGCAAAGTATCGGAATTTATAGACAGAAAATAACGCACACGAGCCTTTTCAAAGCCAAGAAATCCCGCAACTCTGTCATGCGTTGAAACATGAACAATATTTTCTTTGACAGAACCAAAAATCCACGATAACATATCATAAAAATGCACTCCTATATTTGTCGCTACTCCTCCGCTCTTCTCTACATGACCTTTCCACGAAGTATAATACCATTTACCGCGAGAAGTAATATAAGTCAAACTAACATCATACACCTTATTTTTATCTCCGTTTTCTATCTTTTTTTTCCATTCAATAATGGTGGGATGCAAACGTAATTGCAAAATATTATAAACTTTTTTTCCTGTCTGTTTTTCCATTTCCTGCAAAGCATCTATGTTCCACGTATTAAGAACGAGAGGCTTTTCACAAATAACATCAGCACCAACACGTAATCCGAATCGGATATGAGAATCGTGCAAATAATTAGGAGTGCAAACGGAAAGATAATCTACTTTATTTTTAGTGTTTTTTATCTTTTCTACATATCTATCAAAACGTTCGTACTCATTATAAAAGGAACATTCGGGGAAAAATGAATCCATAATCCCTACCGTATCCGATTTGTCAAGAGCAACAACAAGATTGTTACCCGTATCTTTTATTGCTTTCAAATGCCGTGGTGCAATATAGCCTGCAACACCTATAATACCAAAATTTTTCATTTAATATATAATGTAAATATGTTGTTGCAAAGGTACAATTTTGTATTTAATAGACAGAATAATTGTGTTTTTATCTCCGAAACCTTAAAATCATCTTGCGAGAAGGTTTTGCAAGTTTGCGAAAGTCTAAAATCATCTTGCGAGAAGGTTTTGCAAGTTTACGAAAGTCTAAAATCAGTTGCGAGAAAGTTTCGCACAAAAAAAAACAGGACAATTTTGAGAAATTATCCTGTTTTTTATTGAGAATATCTTTAATTCTCATTTAATTTTCTTTACTTTTTTTACTTCTTCTTAATGTTGAATATGCAGCATATCCGCCAGCCATTGTCAAAACAAACAATGTTGCCGTGCCAACAGGTGTAGTTGTAGTCTTTGGTTTATCTACTGACTGTTGAGGTGTTGTATTGTCGCCACTTGTTGGTGGTAACGGCGGTGCAAAACAAAGATTGGTAAATAAAACTAATGCTAACGTTATGAGTGTTTTTTGAATGTTCTTCATTTTTTATTTCTCCTTATATTATTTATTTATTACGAATTTAATTGTTTTTGTACCTGTCTTTGAAGTAGCCTTTGCAATGTAAGAACCGCTTGAAAGGTCTAACGTTGCGGAATACTGGTTGCCGCTAATCTTTGCAGAATAAACAACCTGTCCCAAAGTGTTATAAACTTCAACGTTCTGCAAATCTTTTCCGTCAATGGTCAAACGGTTGTTGTAAGTCCAAAGGTTAAGAGAATTTTCTGCGGTTACATCGCTTAAAGCATTCGCTTTTGCCTGAAGCATAACAACAAAACGTCCGTTGTTTTCGCCTTCAAGAGTGTAAGTATTATACACGTCTCCGTTTTCCATTTCGGTTATTGTGCCGTTTTCCAAATCCATCAGTTTTGCAATAACGTTGTCTGGAATATGCGTAAAGGTCAAATCAACATTTGCATTAGGATTGTCGCTGTGCAGATTCATTGGAACAACGTAAGGCAAATCCTTAATTGCATTGAAGACAATGTTTTTATCTGCAACAACGAAGTAAGGTTCAACTATAAGTTGATTATCGCCAAGGAAAACATAAGCATCATAATGATCAAACTTATTATCGTAATTATCGCCTATTGTAAGACGGGCAAACTTTTGATAATTGTTTGCAGTTGCTGTGATTTTCATTGGTAAGACTTCACTGCTTTTTTGTTGAACTTGACCTGTGTATGGGTCGTCAGAGATTGGATAATTGAACAAAAATTTTGACCACATAGTTTGGAATGTAGCAGAATTATCAGCAGGAGCAACCATAAAGCCGTGAGTAGGATAAATCAAAGTATCATCATTTTCAACTGTTGCAGTGCGCATATCCCAAGCGTTAAGACTTTTGTCCCAAATATAAACTGCATCACCTTGAAGGCTGTGAGCTTCAATAAGGGTAAGATCAATATTTGGAAAAGAGTTAGTGTGAATAGCAGCAGTGTAAGGATTGGCAAGAGCAAACCATTTAGTGCCTCCATTATTTGTATTGGTTGCTCCGCTGTTTGTTACAGTAGGGTCAAAGAACCAGTTTCTTGCTTCTTGAACGCCGAAGAATTTAACAGTTGTTTCTCCAGCCTCTCCAATAGGAGTAGGACTGCTTCCATCTTCATAGAAAGTGCCTGCGGGATCAAAACCATTGTCAAGTCCGCCGTTCCAAACGAAAGACATATTGCCCTGATTCCACGTATCGGTGCGATAAGCAAAATCAACAGCCCAGTCGTTTGTGGTGTAATCGTAAGGATAGGAAACGATATAGTTATGAGGAGTATGCCAGTAAGAAAAGATACCGACAGAATCCAAATAAGTAGAATCATTGGAAAGGAAACGATAGTCGTTGGCAGCAGGAATTGGGTTACCCAAATCTTCCCATACCTCATAACCGAGTTTTCTTTCAACGGTTACTTCGTAAGCATTGCTGCTCCAGTTACGGAACTGACCGCCGTCTTCTATTATGATACCCAGTTGAGGATGAAGATCAGGATTGGTCATATTGTTATCGTAATTGGCAGGGAGTTCCACAACCATACCTGCTTTAATGACTTGAGGGTCTACAATAGGCTCAAGGTCAAGTACAGGGAAATGATAGTTTCTCAAAAAGCCGTAGCCGTCTCCGTGAAATGCGCCGGTAGTAAATATGGTATCGGTTTCATTTATAGGGTCAATTACAAGTCGATTAAGAGTATCTACAAATTCATCCGAATACATATAAGTAGCAGTGTGTCCTTCCATCTCACAAACTACATTTGAATTACTATCTACTATCCACCAATTATTATCCACGCCATTAAGTTTTGTCCATGATTCAAGGTAATGGCAGTTTTCGCAAGTAGTACCAACACCTGAGGATTTTATTCCCCAATAAGCATAATTAGTCCCATCAGCCGGAGTAGCCGATAAATCAACAACAGTAGCAGTGTAGCAGTTGGAAAAATTAAACTCACCTTCATCTAAGTTGGAAAAGCCCGAAATTCCGTCAATAGCGCCATTTATTTTGATTGTTCCCAAAGCATAGCAGTTAGTAAAGTCAATAGAGGAAAAGGAAGTACCGACAAAACCGGCGATAGGTGCAGTGATGTTACTTCCGGTTACAGTCATATCAACTCTTGCAGCGCAATTAATAAAATTTTGAACATACCCATTAGAAAAACCTCCGGCAAAGCCTCCAATACCTTGAATATTAGTGGTATCCGCATCCGTTAAGTCAAGGTTCATCTTTACATTTGAAAAACAGTTTTCAACTATAGTAATACCCTCGCCTGCATACATATCGCCAATCATACCTCCTATTCCGTATATTGTCTTATACTCACTGATACCTGTAAAATTAATTTTTCCTTCCACTCTGCAATTTGTTATCTCACAATCACCTACGGCGTTCATACCAATAAGCAACCCAAATTCCATAGAGTTTTCGCCGCCATAAGGTTTATTATAATGAGTGTGTAATTCTAAAGATGCATTCGCAAGAATTACATTTTTAATTTCCATAGTAATTTCACCAATACCACAGTCGTCTGTGGAGCCAAAAAATCCAAGTATTCCATAATAAGTTTGACCATAGGAATTACCATCATCATCCTCCCAATAATCTCTCAACGATTGTTCGGTTATTGTCATGTTGTAAATCTTTTTGTTGTTTCCGTCAAAATGACCGGCAAAAACACCTTCACCATGGTGATACATAAGCAACTGTTCGCCGATAGGAATCCAGATAGAGTCTTTGAGATCGATATAAGTTACGCTGTCGTGAATCTTAAAGTATCTGTCATAAGAGACATTAACATTAGTACCACTACTATGCGTAATAACACAACCAGGGTTATTGACTCTTCGAGCCAGATACATTAAATCGTGGGCGCAGGTGATGTAATAGGGGTTATCCCATTGTCCTGCGGTGATTCTGCTGTTTTCGTTGGCGCATTGAAGGCTGTCGAAATAATCATTACCGTCGTGGTAAATCACATCAGGTGCTTGTCCGAAGACAGAATTGCTCAAGCCCGACAATAAAACTGCGAGAGCGAGCAAAAAACTCTTAAATTTTGTCTTTCTTTTCATATTCATAAATTTTAAAGATTTGTTATTATTTTATTTGATTTTTTATATATCTGATTATTATATTGTGAAGATAACTCCGCAATATAGGGAATTATCTTTATATTTCTTTTTCTTACATAAAGCGATGTAAATTGTACAGAGACGGTATATAAATCGGCGGCTTTTACTTCCATTGTATTTATTTATTATCTATTTACTATACTTAAAAATTCAAATTTTTGACAGTGCAAAGATAATCTTTTTTTTAATATAAAAAACAATTTTTGTGAAAAAAAATTTATCTCACATTTCAAAAAGCCATAATTATATAATTTCGTTAATTATTTTAATACCTGCTAATTTATTGATTATGGTTATATATTTACGGGTTAGAAGGGATAATGTTGGGAGCGTCATCTTTCTACCGATAGACACATTCCGCAGAAATGTTGGTCTAACCAATGTTTTTGATTCGGCAACCATTGTTGCAAATACGGCGATCATTGTTTCAAACGCAAAGACCTTTGTTTTCAATCCGACAACCTTTGTTTCAATCGCAGCAACCTTCGTTTCCGTCAATGCAATCATTTTCAACGGATTATCAACAATGGTTGCCGCATCAAAAACATTGGTTCAAACAACATTCCGGCGGAATGTGTCTGTCGGTAGAAAGATAACGCCATCACCAACCCACATTATTGCCTCACCCACCCTCGTCATTGCGAGCGAAAGCGAAGCAATCCAAACTATAACATTTTTCGCAATTTCAATAACCTTTGTTACAATTTCATAAACCATTGTTACAAAATCATAAATCCACATTTTATTTTCATAAATCTTCGTTTCAATCGCATCAACCATCGTTTTAATCGCCTCAACCATTGTTGCAAATCCGACAACCTTTGTTTCCGTTTTTCCAATCCTCGTTTTAATCGCATCAACCATTGTTTCTGTCAATGCAATCATTTTCAACGTCTTAAAAACCTTTGTTTCAACCTTTAAAACCTTTGTTTCGGGTCTTAAGAAAAATATTGATTCCCGATTAATATTTATTGATTCCCGTTCAATAAATATTAATTCACGTTCAATAAATATTGATTCCCGATTAATATTTATTAATTCCCGTTCAATAAATATTAATCGCTGTTCAATAAATATTGATTCCCGTTCAATAAATATTAATCGGGAATCAATATTTTTCTTAAGACCCAAAACAAAGGTTGCAGAGTTCAAAACATTGATTGCAAGGGTTGAAACGTTGGTTGGAATGGTTGAAACAAGGGTTTTTAAGACGTTGAAAATGATTGCATTGGTAGAAACGATGGTTTCAGTTTGGATTGCTTTGCTTTCGCTCGCAATGACGAGGGTGGAAGGTGCAATGATGAGTGTTGGAAAAACGGAAAAAATGATGAAAGGTGCAATAACGGCGGTTGAGGAGGTGAAAACGAGGATTTATGGTGCGAAAAAATAAAAGTCGTATTTTTTTATTGCAAAAAATGGTAATTAAACAACAATTAAACGGAGATTAAACGAAATAATGTATGTGAAAAAATGTACTTTTCGTTTTTTCATACATATTTTTAATGCTTTTACATTTTTAATTTAAAATTTTATTACTTTTGTCGCCTTAAAAATAATAATTTTCGAATTTAATCTTTGAAATAAAATGAAACGAATTATAACAACATTTTTCGCATTTGCCTTTCCGATGTTAATAATGGCAAGCGAAGCAGATTTAAAAGTGCCTCAGGCAATACACAATTTTGGAGTGTTGCATTGGGGCTTTTTGGTTGCATTATTAGGACTGGTTTTCGGATTATGTCATTTCATTAACGTGAAAAGACTGCCGGCTCATAAATCAATGCTTGATATTGCAAAAGTTATTTATACAACTTGTTCCACTTATCTTAAACAGCAGGGGCGTTTTTTGGCTCTTTTGTTTGTTTTTATAGGTATTGCGGTTGCAGGTTATTTTGGTTTTCTAACTAAAGGTGAAGACGGACAAGCATTGGGAGCAGGTGGAGTTTTATTGATACTGCTTTGGACAGTTGTAGGAATATTGGGGTCATATTCGGTGGCTGCTTACGGTATTCGTATGAATACTTTGGCTAATGCACGTATGGCTTTTGCTTCTTTACGCCGTAAGCCGTTAAAATTGCTTAATATTCCTTTGAATACAGGTATGAGCATTGGTGTTGTTCTTATATGTGTAGAACTTTTTCTTATGCTTGTGATACTTTTATTGATGCCTTCTCATTTGGCAGGGTCATGTTTTATAGGTTTTGCAATAGGTGAGAGTTTGGGTGCATCTGCTTTAAGAATAGCAGGCGGAATTTTTACGAAGATAGCCGACATTGGTTCGGATTTAATGAAGGTAGTGTTTAAAATAGGGGAGGACGATCCTCGTAATCCCGGTGTTATTGCAGACTGTACAGGCGATAATGCAGGCGATTCCGTAGGACCGACTGCTGATGGTTTTGAAACTTACGGTGTAACGGGAGTTGCATTAGTTTCATTTATACTTTTGGCTGTTACAGATGTAGAAATACAGCGTGAATTACTTGTTTGGATATTTACAATGCGTATTCTTGGAGTAGCAACTTCAATTATAAGTTATTGGATAAATAATTTTATTTCACGTCTTCGTTATGGAAAAAGTGATACTTTAGATTTTGAAGCACCATTAACATCTTTGGTTTGGATAACGTCAATTCTGTCAATTCTATCAACGTTTATTACTTCTTACATTCTGATTGGAAATTTGAATGGTAATACAAATCTTTGGTGGATACTTTCGCTAATAATTTCTTGTGGAACGCTCGGAGCGGCAGTGATTCCGGAGATAACCAAACTGTTTACTTCTCCAAAATCGGCTCATGTCAAAGAAGTTGTAAAGGCTTCGCAGGAAGGAGGTGCTTCATTGAATATTCTTTCAGGCTTTGTGGCAGGAAATTTTTCAGCGTTTTGGAGTGGTTTAGTCTTTGTTTTGTTGATGTTTTTTGCATATACGCAAAGTGGAGCTTTAGGAGACTTAATGTCGTATCCGTCCATCTTTGCTTTTGGTTTAGTTGCTTTTGGTATGCTTGGAATGGGACCTGTTACAATAGCGGTTGATTCTTATGGACCTGTTACTGATAATGCTCAAAGTGTATACGAATTATCGCTTATTGAGGACGTGGAAAACATTGATGAGGAGATAGAAAAAGACTTTGGATTCAAACCTGATTGGGAAAAAAGCAAGTATTATCTTGAAGCTAATGATGGAGCAGGCAATACATTTAAGGCAACTGCAAAACCTGTTCTTATAGGTACGGCTGTGGTTGGAGCAACTACAATGATATTTTCGTTAATTCTGTTATTGAAAAAAACTTTAGGTATAGAGCCGTCTGCCGTATTAAATATACTTAATCCATATACAATACTTGGTTTTTTACTTGGTGGAGCAGTTGTTTACTGGTTTACCGGAGCAAGTACGCAGGCAGTTACTACCGGTGCATACAGAGCAGTTGAATATATTAAGAAGCATATAAATCTTGACCCTAATGCACCAAAGAAAGCTGATGAAAGTAAATCGGTGGAAGTTGTAAAAATATGTACTCAATATGCACAAAAGGGAATGTTTAATATATTTATTTCTATCTTTTTCTTTGCTCTGGGTATAGCTTGTTTATCTTCACCTGCGGGAATTGGTGGAAATGAGGCGGTAAGTTTATTTGTAAGTTACCTTGTTTCTATTGCTTTGTTTGGATTGTTTCAGGCAGTTTTTATGGCTAATGCCGGAGGAAGTTGGGATAATGCAAAGAAAGTTGTAGAAGTTGATATGCAAGCAAAAGGAACTCCTTTGCACGATGCGGCTGTTGTTGGAGATACGGTAGGAGACCCTTTCAAAGATACATCTTCTGTTGCTCTTAATCCAATTATAAAATTCACAACTTTATTTGGCTTGTTGGCAATGGAAATAGCAATAAGCGATACATTTAAAGCAATAGCTCCATATTTTGGAATAGCATTCTTTTTGATTGCAGTTTATTATGTTTATCGTTCGTTTTATAAAATGAGGATAGAAAAAAAATAATTTTTTAATGTTGGTGTTTATTCCCTGATAGAAGTTTATTTATTTAAGTTTAAAAAACGCTGTTTTATGAAAATAAGATAGCGTTTTTTGTTGTAGTTTTTTGATTTTGAGACTTTATTTTTTCATTTTTTTACATTAAGAACAAAATATATCAGATTAAAAAATGAACAGTAGTATTTTTTGTCTGTTTTTGTTACTTTTGCCGCTCAAAATAACAAAGAATTAACAATGAAACAAATAATTGAATGCGTACCAAACATAAGTGAAGGACGCAATATGGAAATAGTAAAATCTATTGCAAGTACTGTAGAACAAGTGGAAGGAGTTAAACTTTTAGATATAGATCCGGGAGCAACTACAAATCGTAGCGTTATAACTTTTGTTGGCGAGCCGGAAGCTGTTTGTGAAGCAGCTTTTCGTTTGGTATCAAAAGCACAGGAGTTGATTGATATGAGAAATCATCACGGGGATCATCCTCGTTTTGGAGCTACAGATGTTTGTCCTCTTATTCCTGTAGCCAATATAACAATGGAAGAGGTAATAGGATATGCCAGAAAACTTGGAGAAAGAATAGGTAAAGAATTGGGGATACCGGTTTATTGTTATGAGTTTGCTGCATTTGAAGACAAAAGGCGTAACCTTGCTTCTTGCCGTGCAGGAGAATATGAAGGATTGCAAACTAAAATAGCTTCAAGTGAATGGAAACCGGATTTTGGTTCAAATGTTTGGAATGAGAAAGTGGCTAAAAGCGGAGCAATAGCTGTAGGTGCAAGAGATTTTCTTTTGGCAGTAAATTACAATCTTAACACAACTTCTACACGAAGAGCCAACGCTATAGCATTTGATGTCAGAGAAAAAGGAAGACCAAAGAGAGAAGGTGGAAAACCTAATGGGAAGATTGTAAAAGATGAGAATGGAAAGGATATTTATATTCCTGGAACATTGAAAGGGACTAAGGCTATAGGATGGTATATAGAGGAATATGGAATAGCACAGGTTTCAATGAATATAACGAATATCAATCAATCGCCTTTGCATATTTGTTTTGATGAAGTGTCAAAAAAGGCAGCCGAAAGGGGAATACGTGTAACGGGCGTTGAAATTGTAGGACTTGTTCCGAAAAAAGCATTGATTGATGCGGGTAAATATTATTTAGCAAAACAGCAACGTTCTCTTGGTGTATGTGAAAAAGATATAATAAAAATAGCTGTTAAATCAATGGGGCTTGATGATTTGAAACCATTCAAACCTGAAGAAAAAATAATAGAATATTTGATTAAGGGAAAGCAACACGGTTTAACAGATATGACTTGTAATGATTTTGTAAACGAAACAGCAAGTGAGAGTCCTGCACCGGGTGGAGGTTCAATTTCTGCTTATATTGGGAGTCTTGGAGCGGCTTTGGCAACAATGGTTGCAAATTTATCTTCACATAAAGCAGGTTGGGACGACCGTTGGGAAGAATTTTCAAAAATTGCAGAAAAAGGACAAGCAATAAAAGATGAACTTTTGTTTCTTGTAAATGAGGATACAAATGCTTTTAACAAAATTATGGAAGCTTTATCTCTTCCTAAAAAAACGGAGGCAGACAAAAAAACAAGAGCAGATGCAATAGAAGTAGCTACAAAATATGCTATAGAAATACCTTATCGTACTTTATGTAAATCTTTTGAAGTTTTTGATTTGTGTCGTCAGATGATAGAGACAGGGAATCCTAATTCAATAACTGATGCTGCTGTTGGAGTGCTTTGTGCAAGGACTGCATGTATAGGAGCATTTATGAATGTAAAAATAAATTGTGGTTCTTTAACTGACAAAGTTTTTGCCGAAAACATAATATCAAAGGGACAGGCTTTAATAGATGAGGCTGAAATGTTGGAAAAAGAATATACATCCACAGTTTTTGCTAAAATAAAATAGATTATTTGCAAAGAGGAATAAAATCAATATATATTTTGTAAATAAAAAAAACAGATATTGCAAGAAAAAGCAATGACCAAAACATTGCAGGAATTTTTGTTGTCTTTTGTAAAAGACTTGCATCACCGGCACTTTTAGAATTTTTCCATGCACATTTTATTAGTGTTAAGCATGAAAAGAAATTATCCAGTGCGATCAATGCCGCATACAAAACAATAAGATACTTTTGAAATATGATTAGATATGGAACAAATAAAAATGCAATGTTTAAGGCAATGAAAACAAATGTCCATATTCTTCCAAATTTGTTTTTTATCCAAAATGCAAGCGCAAGAATTGAAATGATAATGATGATGCAAATTGTAAAAAATGTAAAATTTTTATTGACAGCAAAGAACAAAACATAAGGAATAAAAGCACATGATGTATATCCAGCCAAAAAAATAAAAAAATTAGCTATATGGTTTTTTGAAACAGATGCGCAATGACCTGATGCGTTATTGTTTAAGTTTATATTTTTAACATCACTTTTAAGTATGCTTGCTACTATTCCATGAGAAATCTCGTGGAAAAAAGTATTAAGTGTACGAAAAACTATATTAATTTTTTTTATTTTAATAATTATAAGGCAGCATATAATTATGATGTATGTGTAAAAGATGTTCATTAGTTTTTATGTCGCTATTCTAGTCATGAGAAAAAGATTAGAATCTACTTCTAATACCTATTTCAATGCTATTCATTGAAACATTAGGTACATTTTCTTCATAATCAAGTCCGGTGATGTTTGCTTTTCCCTTTGCAATTAAAACATTGTATTGTGCAAATATACCGAAAGCATGTCTGTTATTATTGCTATTTTTTATCCAACAAGTTAATATAACAGGAGCAAATATGTTTCCATAACTGTAAGATTTGATAATAAGAGGGTTTTTACGTGAATAGAAAAATGTGGAAATATCATATCCTATTCCCGCTTTTGCAGACAAAGCCCAATTTTCAGCATTTATAGCAGCAAACTCGGCAGATATGTCTGCACACCAACCACTTAAAGTTATGTATTGATTGCCTGCATCTCTTCTTAAAGGACTTCCAGAATAATACTTTGTTTCCAACATTACAGAAAAACGATTAAATAATTGCCATCCTGCAACAATACCAGCGTTTCCTGCGATTATTTTTCCGGATTTATAGTCAGAATAAATATTAGAAAAATAGTTGTTAATGTTGTTTGTGTTGCTTATGAATGAGAATCCAAGTTGAACTTCGGCAAATAAGCCTTTTTTTGTTTGTGCATAAGTTAAAGTTCCAAATGCTAATAAAACTATTAAAATCAATTTTTTCATTTTAATTTAATTTTTTTGTTTTTAATCCTTTTAATTTATTTTGGAAACAAAAGTACATTTTTTTTACTAATTACCAAACTTTTTTATACCTTTGCAGCCGTAATTTTAATAGTTATTAAATAAGAAAAAAATAATAAAAGATATATGGGCTTATTTTCATTCCTAACAAGAGAAGTCGCTATTGATTTGGGAACAGCTAATACGGTTATCATTTGTAATGATAAAATAGTTGTAGATGAACCTTCAATAGTTGCCATAGACAGAAAATCAGGTAAAATTATTGCAGTTGGTAATAAAGCAATGATGATGCATGGACGAACACATGAAAACATACAAACAATACGACCACTTAAAGATGGCGTTATTGCAGATTTTGAAGTAGCAAATGATATGATTAGGGAATTTATTAAAATGATTCCTTCAAAGAATAGTTTTATTCCTCCTGCGTTGAAAATGGTTATTTGTATTCCTTCAGGCATTACAAATGTAGAGGAAAGAGCAGTGAGAGACAGTGCAGAACAAGCTGGAGCAAAGGATGTTCGTCTTATTCATGAACCAATGGCAGCAGCTATTGGAATAGGAATAGATGTTTTGCAACCAGTAGGAAATATGATTGTGGATATAGGTGGTGGAACTTCTGAAATAGCGGTTATTGCTTTGGGTGGAATTGTGTGCAATAAGTCTGTAAGAATAGCGGGTGATGAATTTAATAACGACATTATAGAGTATATGAAAAAGCAACACAATATAAATATAGGAGAACGTATGGCAGAAAGAATAAAAATAGAATGTGGTGCTGCAGTTTCAGAACTTGAAAATCCACCGGCTGATTTTGCTGTTCAAGGACGAGATGTATTAACAGGTATTCCAAAAGAATTATATGTTAATTATAAGGAGATAGCTCATGCTTTAGATAAATCAATAGCAAAAGTTGAAAGCGCAATACTTGAAGCTTTGTCTTTAACTCCGCCGGAATTAGCATCAGATATTTATCATACAGGGATTTATCTTGCTGGTGGCGGCTCTTTATTAAGAGGTTTGGACAAAAGAATAAGTCAAAAAACGAAACTTGCTGTCCATGTAGCCGAAGATCCATTAAAAGCGGTTGCAAGAGGAACAGGAATTTCATTAAGAAACTATGATAAATTCACATTCTTAATTAAATAAATTTTGCTTGAGTCAAAATATTGAATTCTGTTTTAAATTTCTATTCACTGAAAAAAATAAAAACTGAATAAAATGAAAATAAAAACGGTTGCAATTTTGGTGTTGTCTATTGTTTTAATAGGAAGTTGTGGGAAAAAAGAAAATAAATCTCAAAACAAGCTTAAACCAATAGGTAAAAAAAGTGAATTTACTCTTGCTGAGAAACCTGAATTGATGGAAGGATTTACTCTAAATGGAATGAGAATTAACGATACAACTAATAATATGCAAGTTATAGTTTTTCCATTACAAGTTATGAAAAAGGAAATAAAAACAGATGCAAAACCAACATATCAGCGTATAGAAGATATTATAAAAGTTTCGGTAGCAAAAGCACAAAAAGAACCTTACAAAGGAAAAGATAAAAACTATTTGTACATTCAGGTTACCAAATTTTATAAAGAGAATGATACAATGAAATGTGTGTTTTTAATTAAGGAAAAGCTTGTTTCTGTAAAGGATACTACTGTATATTACGATTCAATTCACTATGTTCAAAAATAAATGTCAAGGCGAAGGCGAAAGCAAAATAAAAGACTTGTAATATTTGTGTTTGTAGGTGTTATATTATTGATAACAGGCTACATTGTTTATAATTATGGTGTAGATTATTATAGAACTTATTACGCTTGTCCCGGTGTTAAAATAGATTATTGGCGTTACCCTGTGATAGGTGTAGATGTAGCTTCTCATCAGGGAAAAATTAATTGGCAAAGGGTATCTGAGTCTGAAGTAAAATTTGCATTTATAAAAGTGACAGAGGGGACAAATTTTGCAGATGCAAATTTCAAAAGAAACATATATGAAGCAAAAGCTAATGGAATAATGACAGGAGTGTACCATTTTTTTAGATTTAACAGAGATGGTAAGCCTCAAGCTGAATGGTTTATAAAAAATACTACAAACATTCGGTTTGATTTTCCACCAGTTGTTGATATAGAACTTTCGTATGGAAACATATTTTCCTCATTTAATAAAAACAAAATACGTAGTGAGATTTTTAATTACTTGCGAACAATAGAAAAATACTATCATGTTAAGCCAATTATTTATACAAATGGTAAAACATGGAATGAATTTATAAAAGGCTCATTTGAAGAATATGATTTATGGATTTGCAAACTTTGTAATGAACCTGCAAAAACTGATTGGAAATTTTGGCAATATACACATAAAGGTAACATTGCAGGTATAGATAATGAAGTAGATATGAATACGTTTAATGGAGATTACAATTCATTTATTGATTACATAGCAAATGGAAAAAACAGAAAATAAAATAAGAATACTTTCAATAGATAAAACGCATAGTATTTTACAGGAAGAATTACAATCTGCAGGATTTGATTTTGTGTTTAAAGAGTATGAAAGAGAAGATTTGTTAAGAGAAATATTTAATTATGATTGCCTTATTGTAAGAAGCAAAGTGTTAATAGACAGAGAAATTATTGATAAAGCAGCATCTCGTTTGAAAATTATAGCAAGAATAGGAGCAGGAATGGATGCTATTGATGTTGATTACGCTGAAAGTAAGGGAATAAAATGTTTTAATTCTCCAGAAGGGAATAGAGATGCTGTTGGAGAACATACTCTCGGATTACTTTTATGTCTGTTTAATAAGATAAATAATGGAGATAGGGAAGTGAGGAAAGGATTATGGCAAAGAGAAGCAAATCGTGGGTTAGAAATAAAAGGGAAAACGATAGGCATTATAGGCTTTGGTAATATGGGGTCAGCTTTTGCACAAAGATTAATGGGGTTTGAATGTAAAATTTTAGCTTATGACAAGTACAAAACAGGTTATTGTAATACTTTTTCTAATTATCCAATAATGATAAAAGAAACTTCTTTATATGATTTGTTTGAAAATACAGATATTCTCTCCTTACATGTTCCGTTAACAAAAGAAACTCATTTTATGATTGATAATAATTTCATCAATAAATTTCAAAAACCCTTTTTTTTATTAAATACTTCTCGCGGAAAAGTGGTGAAAACATCGGATTTAGTCGCTGCTATTCAGACAGGAAAAGTACTTGGTGCAGGATTGGATGTATTGGAATTTGAAGCATTCTCAAATGAAATGAATAACAAAACAAATATTCCTCAAGAATTGGCAACATTATTGAAAATGAAAAATGTTGTTTTAACACCTCATGTAGCTGGTTGGAGTGTAGAATCCAACTATAAACTTGCTTATTATTTAGCAAAAAAAATTATAAGTAATTTATAACTTCTTAATCTTTAATTTTTTTCATTTTAATAACTTTAGTTTAATTCAAAATAAAAATTAAAACGGACCATTTACTCCCTCATAATGATTAGAAAAAATTTATTGTTTTAACGAGAAAGTTTCCTTTATCTATAACCTTATTTTCATGCAAATAATTATATTAAAGAAATAACAACGAAAAATCAAACATTAACAATATAAATTCTTGATTTTTGAAAAAAAAAGATTACATTTGCAACTTAGAATAATTGAAAAAATAGCGTATATATGAGATTAGCAAAATTATTAACCTTATTAATATTAATTCCTTTTGTTATGAATGCACAAACATTTGAAAAAGATGTTTTCAAATCTAAAAAACGTAATGGTAAAGATATTACTATCACATTTATTGAACACGCTTCACTCATGTTGGAGTACGCAGGACAGGTAATTTATATTGATCCCGTGAAAGAATATAATTATTGTTATAAAATGCCTGATGCAGATATGATCATAATTACTCATCAACATTCAGACCATTTTAATGTTTCTGCAATAAAGGCTTTATTGAAGCCTTCTACTAAAATTGTTGCCAACAAGGAAGTTGTGGATTCATTGAATAAGGGTTTGATAATGAGTTATGGAGATGATGTTTCTTTATCTCCGAGTGTTCAGGTTAAGGCTGTTGCAGCATATAATACTACAAAAGAACACAAACAATTTCATCCGAAAGGAATGGGTAATGGGTATATTCTTACTATTGACGGAACAAAAATCTATATTGCTGGAGATACAGAGTATATTTCGGAAATGAAAAATTTAAAAAATAAAATAGATATTGCTTTTTTACCAGTAAATCAACCGTATACAATGACTGTAGAGCAGGCTGTTAAGGCAGTAAAAGCGATAAATCCAAAAATATTTTATCCATATCATTATGGACAAGTGGATGAAATTACGGATATTAAAGCACTTGAGGCTGAATTGGAAAACACAGATATAGAAGTTCGTATTCGTCAGTTGCAATGATAAAGATTTGGAAAGTTAATATGATAATGAAAAGATTAAAATTTTGTATTGTAGTTTTATCAATTTTAATTATAAATCTTTCATTCTCGTTAACGTCCCTTGCTCAAAGTAAGCAAGCACTTGAAAATTTTGAAAACCAGCTAAAGCCGTTGACCGATTCAATGATTAATGCTAAAATAGATAATCAACGTTATGCTGCCAATGAAAAATTTTTAATACTTTTTGAAGATATACTTTCATACCCTAAAACTTTTTCTTATTCATTTGAACAGTTAAATAATATAAGTATTTTAACTCCTTCTGATAAACGTTTTAGAATTTATACGTGGTATGTTGTAAATGATTTTGGAGAATACGAAAATTTTGGTTTTGTTCAGAGTGAAAACAAAGATGAAAAAGAAATGCAAGTATATCGTTTACATGACAGAAGTGATGAAATAATAATGCCTGAAGGAGCAAAGCTTGATGACAGTATTTGGTTTGGAGCGGTTTATTATGATATTATTACTACCAAAAATGAAGATATAACTTATTATACTTTGCTTGGTTGGGACGGAAAAGATATTTATTCTCAGAGAAAGGTTATAGAGCCATTAAGTATTAAGTCTTCAAATGGCAAACCTGTTTTTGGAGCTTCAGTGTTTTATAGAGAAAAAGATCGCAAACGTTGTATATTTGAATATTCACCAAATGCTACATTCCTTTTGAAATATGATAATCAATATACTGAAACGATAGATCGCAAAAAAATAAAACGAAAGGGTAAGCAACAGTATATAAATGATACAATAAGAGAACGTAATTACATGATAGTATACGATTCTCTTCAATCGCTTTTTGATGGCTTTGATAATTTGCCGCAATACAATGTGGGAGCATATCAGTATAATGGATTTAGATTTGAAAAAGGTAAATGGCGAAGAATTACAGGTGTTGTTCCGAGAAATTTACCAAATAAGGAAAAGGATAAAATTAATGCAGACCCAACAGTAGATGATAAAAGAACAAATGTTAAAGGGGAAAAAGGTAGATTGTTTTAATAGAATTAAGAAAAATAGAAATAAATTTTAGCTATATGGATAAATTAAACCAATACATTGATAGAAACAGGGAACGTTTTATAGAGGAGTTATTCTCACTTTTACGTATTCCTTCTATTTCATCAGATAGTAATCATAAAACAGATATGTTACTATGTGCTGAACGTTGGAAAGAGTTACTTTTGGAAGCAGGAGTAGATAAGTGTGAAGTGATGTCAACGGAAGGCAATCCTGTTGTTTATGCTGAAAAGATTATAGACAACAATTTACCTACGGTACTTGTTTATGGACATTATGACGTTATGCCAACTGATCCTGATGAACTATGGAAGACATCCCCTTTTGAACCTGTTATAACAAATGATATTATTTGGGGACGAGGAGCAGACGATGATAAAGGACAATCTTTTATGCATGCAAAAGCATTTGAATTTATGATGCGTGAGAATTGTTTACCTTGCAATGTTAAGTTTATGCTTGAAGGTGAAGAGGAAATAGGTTCGGAAAGTCTTTATGGTTTCTGTGAAAAAAACAAACAAATGCTTGCTGCAGATGTGATTTTGGTTTCAGATACATCTATGCTTGCTTCAAATATTCCATCAATAACAACAGGATTAAGAGGTCTTGGTTATGTGGAAGTAAAGGTAACAGGTGCAAATAGAGATTTACATTCTGGACTTTATGGTGGAGCGGTTGCAAATCCTATAAATGTTCTTTGCCAAATGATAGCAAAACTAACAGATGATAAAAATCATATCACTATTCCTGACTTCTATAAGGAAGTGCTTATTATTTCAGAAGAAGAACGTAAACTTATGTCACAAGCACCTTTTTCTCTTGAAAATTATAAAAATGAATTAGGAATAAATGATATTCATGGAGAAGAAGGATATTCTACTATAGAAAGAGTTGGTATTCGTCCATCACTTGACGTTTGTGGAATATGGGGTGGCTATCAAGGAGAAGGAGCAAAAACAGTTATTCCTTCTGAAGCTTTTGCAAAGATTTCGTTTCGTTTAGTTCCACATCAGGATTTTAACATAATTACAGAGCGTTTTATTAATTATTTCAAATCTCTTGCTCCATCTGGAGTAAAAGTTGAGGTTACACCTTTACATGGTGGTTATGCTTATGTATGTCCTATTGATTTTCCTGCATATATAGCTGCAGAAAAAGCATATACTTCTATTTATGGTAAAAGACCTGTTCCTACTCGCAGTGGAGGTTCTATTCCAATCATTGCAGGTTTTGAAAAAATATTGGGTATAAAATCTGTGCTTATGGGTTTTGGACTATCAACAGATGCTATTCATTCTCCAAATGAAAATTATCCACTTGAACAGTTTTTTAATGGAATAAGGACTATACCTTTATTTTATAAGGAATTTGCAGAAATAATGAAAAAATAATTTTTATATTAGTAATATTAAACAGCATGAAAAAGATATTAATAATTATTGCCATAATCGCAATATCATTAACAACTATGGCGCAAGAAAATTGTAAAATCAATGAACTGACGTTTTCAAATGAACAAATGGACAACAGTCTTAAATTTAATTTTATTGCACCTTTAACAGGTTACACATCTTTTTCTTTTGAGAAGTATTTGAAACCCGGATTAAATTGGGAAGTTGGAGTTGGATTTATAGGATTCGGTCTCAATAATCAAAAAGAACGAAATCCGTATGGAGCAAATATTAGTGCAGGACTTAAAATATTTCATCAAAATAGAATATCGAAATCTTTTTGGAATAATTCGTATATCATGCCTGAACTGCAAATTTCTATTTATAATGAAAGGCAATACAATTATTACGTCTATCCAAATGAAAGAAGAAATGTTTGTGCTGTTGCTTTAATGGCAACTTTTGGTAAAGAGGTTATTTATAGAAATTTATTTCTTGTAGATTGGTTTTTTTCAATCGGTTATAGCTATTCAACAACAGGTTATGATGATTATTATTTTGGATTTCTCGGTGGCGGAGAAGAATTTCCTATTTCGTTTATGGGAGGTTTAAAAATAGGGTACATTTTTGGTAATAAAAAATAAAGGCTTTATTTTATTTCTTCAAAATTTTGTAAAGATCAATTAGTATAAGTATTGACATCTTCATAAATCAAATACTTTTTTCGTACCACATTAAATTCTTTAAGGTCTTTTGTTAATTTCTGCTCATAAGTTTTATAATTAACATTACCCATTATTACTTCTTTTACTTCAGTTGAACCTGCGAGCTTGTCAAAAAAAGGTTTAAAAAATGTGTTTTTCGCAGGATAGTTTTTGTATATTTCAATCACCAAAGAAAATATATTTAAAGGTGAGTTATTTTGTAATATTGTAAAAGATGTACCTTCCACTATTCGCTTTCCTTTACACAGTTTATCCTTGTAAGGAGGGTTATCAGCTATTCCATTAATTGAACAGGGTATAAATTCTATGATAGCAGAAGTGTCAGCAGAATGATATTGAGGATAACCTACTATTTCAAATGGCAAATCAGTTCCGCGACCAACAGATACAGGAGTTCCTTCAAAGAAACATAAAAAAGGATAAAGATAAATAGCATTCATTGTAGTCAAATTAGGAGAAGGTGGAATGGGGAGACGATATAAACAGTTGTGATTATAATTCAATAGAGGAATAATTGTCAGATTACATTTCAAATTAGATTTTTCACCAATGACACGTTTTGCCGAAGTTCCTAACCAGCGTTCGCCGTTAATCATTTTAGCGTATTCACCAATAGTCATACCATAAACGATGGGAACAGGATGAATTCCAACAAAGGAAACAAGGGAAGTGTCTTTCAAAACAGTACCTGTAATATAAAAACCATTAGGATTAGGACGGTCAAAAACTATTAACATTTTATCATTTTCCGCAGCAGCTTCCATAACATAATGCAATGTGGATATGTATGTATAAAATCTACAGCCGACATCTTGAATGTCAAATATTAAAATATCTATATCTTTTAAATCTTCTTTACTTGGCTTAAACTTTTTTCCATAAAGTGATATAATTGGCAAGCCGGTTTTATTATCTTTACCACTATTAACTTTGCCTCCTGCTTCAATATTTCCGCGAAATCCGTGTTCGGGAGTAAAAATCTTTACAATGTTAATTTTCAAATTCATAAGGCTATCAACCAAATGAGTTTTATTGTCAAAGATTGATGTTTGATTTCCAACAATGGCAACTTTTTTTCCTATTAATAGTGGTAAATAAACATTTGTACGTTCAATTCCACAAGTGATATTTTGAGCATTAGTATTGTTAGCTACAATTAAAACGCATAAAAGAAAATGTAAAGAAATAATTTTTTTCATTGTGCAAATATAGAAATATAGTGTAAAACAATTTTTTTAAGGATATTTAGGTAAATTCTTTTTGTTTTTCTGTTCAGAAATAATAACTTCAAAAAAAATTATAGTGATTTTTATTTTTTTATTTGAGTATTATAAATTTTACCACGTAATAAGAGGAAAAAGATTCGCACTATGATTGAAGTCTGTTATTACAAAGGAGAAATCAAATCCTGCAAATGTAAATACAGTTTTTCGCACGGCAAGCCCATAACATTATAAAATGAGCCACGTATCGCTTTTATTTTTGTTAAACCCAACCATTCTTGAATACCATAAGAGCCTGCTTTATCAAAAGGTTTATAATGTTCTATGTAGTACAAAATTTCAGAATCATTTAATGAAGAAAACTTTACAAAAGTATGATCGCTAAATGTCTTTTCTGCATAAACAGATTTTAAGCAACAACCGGTTATAACCAAATGTTCTTTATTTGAAAGATTTTTTAACATACAATAAGCTTCATCTTTATTTTGAGGTTTGCCTAATGGTTTGTTATTAAGGAATACCATTGTATCAGCGGTGAGCAGTATTTTGTTTTTCAACGGCTTTTTATATTGTAAGGTATGCATTTTCTTTTTTGAAAGATATTCAGGAATTAGTGAAATAGCCAAATCTGTAGGGTAAATTTCATTAGTACTGTTTGATTTTATTGTTTCAACTGTAAAATCCATACTTTCCAAAAGCCTTTTACGGCGTGGAGAATTTGATGCTAAAACAACTGTTAAATCAGAGAACCACATATAATAATTGTTCGTGCAAAAAATGTAACAAAGAGGATAGATATGAAAAGCATACTAAGTAAGTCGGAAAGAAAACCATAATCTTGAACTATTGATGCTTTTTTTAATTCTACAAGAAAATAAATTAAAGGGATATGTACAAGAATAGTTACTCCAACAAGTAATGCCAAAGGATTAACACGCAGATAAATTATTTGAAAAGTTAAAACTAACGCTATCAATGTGAATGTTAAAATGTAAATTATATGTTTTGTTTTTTTTTCGTCATATTTAGTTATTATAGTTTTTACTCCGAATTGTTTATCTCCTTTTGCATCCTGCATATCTTTTACAATTTCTCTTATGAATGAAATCAGGAACAGTAGTATTGCAAACCATAAAACAATATTGCGAGTTAAAGCAATATCATTTCCAAATGTATTTAGCATACCGTCATTGGCATTAATTTTAATGTATTCTAATAAAATGGGAATAAAAACAAGTAATACAGGAATTATTGCGATAAAAATGTTTTTTCCTATAAAAATATTTTTAAGTTTATTGTATGATTTATCAATGATAAAAGCGAAAATCAGAAAGAAAATAGTTGTTGATGCAAAAAAATGAGCCATTCTGTCAAATACAAATGCAAAAATAACAGATGCAATACTCATAGAGTATGCAAGTATTTTAGCTGATTGTGGTTGAATAGTTCTGCCAACATAAATGTTTTTATCTAATCTATTAATGTCGTCTATCTGTTGGTCATTATAATCATTCATAATGTACCCTCCTGCCATAGCAAGAATAAACGCAATTACAAAGAGAATATACACAGACATAGGAATAGAAGATACAATACCGTATTTGGCATAAAATATATCAATTACATTTATGCGAATAAGAAGTAGGCAAATAGCATAAACTAAAAGATTTTTATAACGGATAAGTTTAAGAAAAGATGTTATTTTATTCATTATTTTGTTATTTTTTAATGATTGCAAAAATACAAAAATCTGAATTTTACTAAATTTGCAATCAGTCATAATTAAATTTGTTATCTTATGCAACAAAAAGATGATGTATATTTTATGAATTTAGCTCTTGAACAGGCTAAGGAAGCAGCAAGTATTGGAGAAGTGCCTGTAGGAGCAGTTATTGTATGTAATGAAAAAATAATTGCAAGGTCGTTTAATATGACGGAAAGACTCAATGATGCAACTGCTCATGCAGAAATGCAAGCTTTTACTGCTGCAATGACAGCAATAGGAGGAAAATATCTCAATCAATGTACGCTCTATGTAACTCTTGAACCTTGTCCGATGTGTTGTGGAGCGGCTTTTTGGACGCAGATAGGCAGAATAGTTTTTGGTGCAAAAGATGAACGTAGGATTTTTGGCAATGTAAAAGAGTTATATCATCCTAAAACAGTGGTAAAAGGAGGTGTCATGGAGAGAGAATGCAGTCAAATTCTAAAGACGTTTTTTAAGAATAAAAGAAATCGTAATAAATGATATTAAACCGTAATTGAAAAAAATTTCTTACTTTTGCCACCTTAAAATTGTTATAGCAAGTTTTATGGAAAATAATGAAAGAAAAGAAAGAGAAGAAGTGTTTTCAACAGCAGTGAAAGCAGGTAAAAGAACTTATTTCTTTGACGTAAAAGAAACAGTTGCAGGTGATAGATATATGACTGTCACGGAAAGCAAAAGGAAGTTCAATGATGAAGATGGTACATTTTCTTATGAGAAACACAAAATATTCTTATATAAGGAAGATTTTGGTAAATTTATCAGGGCTTTAAATGATACTATTCAGTTCATAGAAACAGGTATTGCACCAGAACATCCTGAAGAAAAATCAAGCGAAAATAACGAACCATCATTAGAAGATTTTGATTTTTAGTATTGATGGATAATTTTTATTCAGAAATTAAGTATAAATCATTGTCAAAATAGGAAAATAATGGGAAAGGTTATCGCAATAGCAAATCAAAAGGGGGGGGTAGGCAAAACAACAACCGCAATAAATCTTGCAGCTGCGTTGTCTATTATGGAAAGGAAAACATTGTTAATTGATGCTGATCCGCAAGCAAATGCTTCTTCTGGACTTGGAATAGACACAGATCAAGTGCAAACAAGTATTTATGAATGTTTAATAGAAGAAACTCCAGCAATAGAAGCAATAAAAACAACCACAACTCCCAATCTTGATATTCTTCCTGCAAGAATAGATTTGGTAGGGGCAGAAATTGAACTTCAAAATATAGAGAATAGGGAATCTAAAATGAAGATAATAATAAATACAGTCAAAAATAAATATGATTATATTTTGATAGACTGTTCTCCTTCTTTAGGTTTGGTTACAATTAATGCTTTTACTGCGGCAAATTCTGTAATAATTCCGGTACAATGTCAATATTTTGCTTTGGAAGGTTTAGGTAAATTGCTTAATACTATAAGAATAGTGCAGGGGAGACTTAATACAGAATTGGAAATAGAAGGAATACTCCTTACAATGTATGATTCTAGATTAAGATTGAATAAGCAGGTGGCTGAAGATGTTGTTACACATTTTAAACAGATGGTTTTTAAAACACTTATTTATAATAATGTAAAATTAGCAGAAGCACCAAGCCATGGAAAAAGTGCAATAATGTATGATGCTTCCTCTATTGGCGCAATAAATTATATGAACCTCGCTACAGAAATAATAGAAAGAGAAAAAAAATAAAGGATAAAGAAATAAAATGGCAAAGAAAGAAGCATTGGGAAGAGGGCTTGGAGCACTTCTTCAAAATATGGAAGGTCAGGAATTAACGAACAACACTAAATCTATTGCTGCTGAGATAGCAACAATTCCTATTGAAGTAATAGAACCTAATCCAAATCAGCCAAGAACTGAATTTGATCAGGAAGCATTGGAAGAACTTGCTCAAAGTATTAAACAATATGGAATAATTGTACCTGTAACAGTTAGTAAAATAGGTGCTACTTATCAACTAATAGCAGGAGAGAGACGTTATAGAGCAGCAAAACTTGCCGGATTAACAGCGATACCCGCATATATTCGTGTTGTTACTAAACACGAAATAATGGAAATGGCTTTAGTAGAAAATATACAACGCGAAGACCTTAACCCAATAGAAACAGCTTTAACTTTGCAAGCATTGATAGAAGAGTGTAATTTTACACAGGAACAAATGAGCGAACGAATAGGAAAAAGTAGATCTACAATTACAAATTTTTTAAGATTACTTAAACTTCCTGCAGATGTTCAAATAAATCTTCGTAACGGAGTTATAACAATGGGTCATGCACGAGCTTTACTTGGACTTGAAACAAAGGAAGAGCAAATAAAACTGATGAAAACAATAATTGAAAAAGAATTATCTGTACGTCAGGTTGAAGCAATAGTAGGTAATATTAAAAATCCACAACTCCAAAAACAAAAAATAGGAACAGATAAAAAGCAACTTCCTGAATTTCATACCGATTTTAAAAAATCAATATCATCAAAACTTGGAACTTCTGTAGAAGTTACACGTTCAATGCGTGGAAAAGGTAATATCATTATACCTTTTTCAAATGATGAAGACTTCCAACGTATAGTTGCTATAATAGAAGGTGTATAATTATTAATTAAGATGACGTTTTTCGCTTTACATCATTATGAATTAAGTGTGACACATCCAATAAAAAATAAAAATTGCTGTACTGTTTCACATTCATTTCATAATGATGTAAAGCGAAAGTTTTTATTGACAATGCGTTTTTTTATTTTTTTTATAATTATAACATCTATTTTTTCTACGAATATATTTGCACAGAAAACAAATTTACTAACGACAAAGCAGCATAGTCCTAAACGTGCAACTATTTATTCAACAATTCTACCTGGTTTAGGACAGATTTATAATAAACAGGTTTGGAAAGTTCCAATTATTTATGGTGCCGGAGCAGTTATAACTTACTTAGCTGTTACAAATTATAAAGGATCTCATAAATATAAAACAGAATATCAAGTAAGAATGAATGGAGAAACTACAAATCCAGATTTAATAAATTATACAGATGACAGAGTTTATGCTCTTTATAATGAATATGAACAAGCTTTTGAATTAAGTCTTATTTTTGGTGGAGTAGTTTATATTCTTAATATTATAGATGCTTTGGTGTATGCACATTTGTTTTCGTTTGATATTAGTAATAATCTTTCTGCACATATTCAGCCATTTTATATTTCACAACAAACGTTTTTACAGCCATCTTTAACGTTGGGTTTTTCCATTAACTTTTCTTTTAAATAAAACAGTTTCCCCAAATATAAATCATAAAATTAGTGTAAAACAGTCATTATATTTTTTAGTGAAAAAATAATGATAATGAGAAAAAAATATATGCTTTTCCAAAATTTTATCAAGATTTTGAAAATTAAAATTCTGTTTTAGAAAATAAAAATAAAGATTTTTTAACTTTTAATTTTGTTATATAACTAAAACTTTCGTTAAAATGATTAGTAAAATTTTTATTATAAAATAGATTCTAATCAAAAAAAATTGTACATTTGCAATTTAAAATAAAGCGTTTTTGTAACGCTATTGTTCTGTGATGGTAAAATGTAACGATTGACCTATAATGAGAATATAATTAATGCAATCGTTGGCTTTAATTATATTTTCTGTTTTCATGGGTTTTGTTACACACCTGCTATGACAGAATTATATGTTGCCACATTTTTAGAATTAGAAAATTAAATTTATAAAAAATTATGGAAAACGCCGAAAATCCGGAAAAGAGTAGGCAAATATTTAATATTTATGTAATGAAAAAATTAGTTTTAATTTTTAGCGTCTTTGGTGCATTGACATTTTGTGCTTGTTCAAGTAAGGTAGATTGTGCTTGTACAGTAAAAACAATAATGACTGAAGAGGGCGTAGATCAGATTTTACAGACAATGACCTATCCAATTAATGATTATGAAGGCGAATGTTCAAACATCAATGCAACAAAACTTGGTTTGCCAGCATTAACAATTCCTTCTGTAGATGTTAGTATGAGGTATGACGTTGATTGTACAGAAAAATAATTGTTTGTCAAATTACCATTAAGGCTGTTCTATTTGAGCAGCTTTTTTATTTCTAATTATTCATTACTTTTGCACTCTCATTTTAATAATAAAACAAAAGAAAACTCTAATGAAAAATACAAATAATAACAAAGTTTGTTCATTTTGCGGACGAACAGAAAAAGAAACAGGTTTTATAATTCAAGGTAACGGTGGAGCAATTTGTTTGAATTGTTGCAAGCATATAGTAAATATAATAGAAGAAGAGGAACAAAAAGCAAAAATAAATGATGTCAATTCATTACAAATTAAAACTCCAAAAGAAATAAAAAACTATTTAGATCAGTATGTTATTGGACAGGAAGAGGCTAAAAAGGTGCTTTCCGTTGCTGTGTATAACCATTATAAACGATTGAAATACTATGCTAATAATTTAGAAAGTGATAGTGTTGAATTGGATAAATCAAATATTATTATAGTAGGTCAAACCGGAACAGGAAAAACTTTACTTGCTAAAACTATAGCCCGAATGTTGAATGTTCCCTTTTGTATTGCAGATGCAACGGTGCTTACCGAAGCAGGTTATGTAGGAGAAGATGTTGAGAATATACTTACAAGACTTTTGCAGGAAGCTGATTATAATGTTGAAGCAGCTGAAAGAGGAATAGTCTTTATTGACGAAATAGATAAAATTGCCCGCAAAAGTGATAATCCATCTATAACAAGAGATGTAAGTGGTGAAGGAGTACAACAAGCATTATTGAAACTTCTTGAAGGAACAATAGTTAATGTTCCACCTCAGGGAGGAAGAAAACACCCGGAACAAAAATTCATTCAGATAAATACACGCAATATACTCTTTATTTCCGGCGGTGCATTCAACGGAATAGAAAGAATTATAACCTCTCGCTTAAAAGCAAATGCCATAGGTTTTACCGCTTCTGAACATAGAGATGAAATAAATAGAGATAACGTTTTGCAATATATCAAACCACAGGACTTAAAAACCTTTGGATTGATACCTGAACTCATTGGTCGTTTTCCTGTCTTAACTCATTTAGATGAATTGAACAGAGAGGCTTTACGACAAATTCTTACCGAACCCAAAAATTCTGTCATAAAACAATATGAAAAACTTTTTGAAATTGACGGTATAAAGTTGTCTTTTGATACTGCTGCTTTGGATTGTTTTGTAGATATTGCTATGGAATATAAACTTGGAGCAAGAGGTTTGCGTGGAATAATTGAAAACGTTATGACGGATTTAATGTTTGAATTACCAAATACAAATGGTAAGCAAATCAAGATAACAAAAGAGTTTGTTATTACTCAATTTGAGAGAGATAAAGAGAAGTTCAGAGACATTGCCTGAACAAAAATGAAGCCATAAACATAAAACAATATAAAAATAATAACATTTAATAACAAAAATCAAAATGAAAAAAGCATTTATTATTATGGTATTTGCCATCTTTGGCTTGAATACAACAAAAACAATGGCTCACGACTTTGAAGCCGCTTATAATGGTACAACCATTTATTATAAAATTACATCTTCATCCGCTCCATTTACTGTAGAAGTTACTTATAAAGGAAATTTGTGGAGTGATTTTTTTGATGAATACAGTGGAAATATTATTATTCCAAATACAGTAACCTACAACGGAAATAACTATACTGTCAATGCAATAGGCGAATATGCATTTCGTAGTTGTGAAGATGTGATGTCCGTAACCGTTCCTGTTTCCATTACACTTATAGGTTATGGAGCATTTAACGGCTGCACAAACCTTACGTCATTTATAATTCCAAATTCCGTTACGGAAATAAGTGATTATGCTTTTATGTATTGCAGCAATATAACTTCTATTTCCATTCCTGCATCAGTAATAACCATAGGCTCGGATGTCTTTTACGCTTGTACTTCTTTAGCAAGTATTGATGTTGATATAAATAATCCGATTTATTCTTCCGTAGAAGGCATTATGTACAACAAAATACAGGATACACTATTATGCTGCCCACAAATGAAAACGGGAGCAATAATTATTCCTGCTTCAGTAAAAATGATAAATGGAAATGCTTTTATTGATTGTACAAAATTAACATCTGTGGTAATAGGAGATTCGGTTACTGAAATAGGTTTGGCTGCTTTTCAAGGGTGCAATGGTCTTACTGCAATAACAATTCCTAATTCAGTTGTAACGGTAGGCAGTATGGCTTTTGAAAGTTGCAGTGGTTTAATTGATGTATCAATCGGCAAAGGAGTTACTTCGCTTGGAGATCTTGTATTCTATGGTTGCACAAGTCTTACTATTATTAACGTGGATTCAAACAATAATAATTACAGTTCAAATGAAGGTATTCTTTACAACAAAATTCGTGATACTCTTATACTCTGCCCTCAAATGAAATCAGGGGCGATAACAATTCCAAACACTGTTCTTACAATAGCTTATGCGGCATTTGCTGAATCGGCAATAACATTGGTAACTATGAATGATTCACTCCTCACCATCGGAGAATTTGCATTTGCAAACTGCATAGGTTTAACTGATGTGCAGATACCAAATTTGGTAAATGTAATAGGTGATGCGGCTTTTCAGGATTGTGGAAATTTATCTTCTGTTGTAATTGGCAGTTCGGTCAATTCAATAGGTGGCAGTGCATTCGCAGGTTGTACTGTTTTGCAAAACATAACCTCTTTGGCTATGAATCCTCCAATGGTCGCAGATTGGGCATTTTACGATGTTCCCCTTAACGCTTCTATTCATGTTCCATGTTATTCTGTGTCTGCATACAAATCGGCAACTCAATGGAGTGAATTTTCAAATTATACAGATTGTATAGGGGTAAATTTGAATGATTTTGAAACAACAATAAATATGAATATTTATCCAAATCCGACAAATGATAAATTATTCATAGAAGGAAATGATTTTGATAAAATAATCATTTATGATTTGCTTGGAAAAATGGTTTTAATGTCAGGGAAAGAAAAAGTGATAGATGTTTCTAAATTAGCAAGAGGAATTTATAACTTACAACTGATTACAAATGAAGATGCTGTTGTTGGTATTAAAAAGGTAGTAAAACAGTAATTAAATAGAGGGGAATAGAGGTTGCTACAACAAAATGGCAGGTAAATGAAATATTATCTGATATTTTGTTAAAAAAATAAGTTGTATTTTTGCAATCGTTAAACATGGTAAAAAGACTATTTAAATTGTCTTGAGCCTAAATTAATTATTTACAAAAACTCAAAAAATATGAATATTAGATTTGAAGGAAAGGCAAAAGTGATTGCTGATTTTGAAAGTTACAATGTGGTAACCGATTTGGATAAATCAATTGGAGGCGAATCTGAAGGGTTAAATCCTTTTCAGTTGTTTCTTGTTTCGTTAAGCTGTTGTACCGGTTTGTTTGCTCGCCAATATATGGAAAAACACGGCATTGCACTTGCTGACAAGCATATTGAGGTTACGTTTGATTTTGATGATTCTTCTGATTTAAGAGGAGTAAATATCAAATTATTTGTTGGAAATAATTTTCCTGCTGATAATGAAACACCTCTTATCAATGCAATGAAAGTTTGTAAGGTGAAAAAACATTTACGCACAGATATTGATTTCAGATACGAAATAATTCGTAAGTAAAAAATCAAAACACAACTTATATGTAATATAAAAACAGGGATTATTTCTTCCCTGTTTTTTTATATATATACTTTTATATGACAAAATACAAAGGCAAGAGTCATTAACTCTTGCCTTGTAAATTGTTAATAAATGAAAAAACAATCTATTTCGTCATTTATTATTTTATTCTTTCTGCATATTCGCCTGTACGGGTATCAACCTTAATTCTTTCACCCTGTTCAATAAACAGAGGTACTTTGATAATTGCACCTGTTTCTATTGTTGCCTCTTTCATTGCATTTGTAGCTGTATTTCCTTTTGCTCCGGGTTCAGAATAAGTTATTTCCATTTCTACAAAAGGAGGCAGTTCGCATGACAGAGGTGTTTCCGTATCGGCGTGAATAACTATTTCTACAGCTTGACCTTCTTTTAAATATTGAGGAGCATTGATAATAGACTCTTCAATCATTATTTGTTCAAAGGTTTCTGCGTGCATAAAGTTATACCCGGTATCGTCTTTATACAAAAAAGTATAAGGACGGCGTTCCACTCTTGCTGTATCTATTTTTGTACCTGACGGAAAAGTATGTTCAATAGTACGTCCTGTTTTGAAACTTTTTAATTTTGTACGAACAAATGCGCTGCCTTTTCCAGGTTTAACATGAAGAAACTCCACAACGGAAAACAAATCACCATTCATTTCTATACATAATCCATTTTTAATATCAGCAGTTGTTGCCATAAATTTTTAGTTTATTTAATTATTATTATTGTTGTAGTTGATTATCTTTTAACCTGCTAACGAGAAAGTCGTTTTCCTCTTTTAATTTTTTGTACTTTTTCTCAAAAAAATTAGCTTTGAGCATAGCCCCGATAAGTTTTATAACGCAAACACCAAGCAGTGCCAACGTAATATATTGAGGTATTGGTTTAAAAAACCAATACCATATCAAAACTATCAGTAAAGCTAAATAAGACAAATTATCTAACGCTTTTGCTATTGTTGTTAATTTCATTAATTATTTTAATTTAAGATGTTGCAAAGATACGAATTTATTTTGAAAATAGAAATTTAAAAAGGCAGATTATGTCCCATTCGTTCTTTTTTTGTTTGTAAATATTTTTTATTGTATTTGGTTGGAGGGATAATTAAGGGTACGGTTTCTACTATTTCTATTCCATAACCTTCTAAACCTTTACGTTTAACGGGATTATTCGTCATAAGTTTTATTTTTCCAACACCCATATCTCTTATTATTTGCGCTCCTATGCCATAATCTCTCTCGTCAGCTTTAAAACCTAACGCTATGTTGGCTTCAACGGTGTCCATTCCCTGTTCTTGCAAATGATAGGCTTTGAGTTTATTTACTAAACCTATTCCTCTGCCTTCCTGACTCATATATACAACCATTCCTTTGCCTTCTTTTTCTATCATATTCATTGCAGTGTGAAGTTGCTCGCCACAATCGCATTTACATGAGCCGAAAATATCTCCTGTTGCACATGAAGAATGTACTCTTACAAGTATTGGTTCATTTTTTTCCCATTCGCCTTTTCTTAAAACCAAATGAGTTGTGTTAGAATTTAATTGCGTATAAGCAATGAGTTTAAATTCTCCCCATTGCGTAGGTAAAAAAACTTCTTCTTCTTTTCTAATAAGAGTTTCGTGCATAATTCTGTAAGCTATCAAATCTTTTATAGTTACAATCTTTATGTTATGTTTTGTAGCAATTTGCATCAGTTGCGGCAAACGAGCCATAGTGCCATCTTCATTTAAAATTTCAACTAATGCAGCGGCAGGATATAAGCCCGATAAGCGAGCCAAATCAACACAGGCTTCAGTATGTCCGGCACGTTGTAATACTCCGGCTGTTTTTGCTCTTAAAGGAAAAATATGACCGGGACGTCCTAATTGTTCAGGTTTTGTTTTTGGGTTTGCTAAAGCTCTTATGGTTTTTGCTCGGTCACTTGTAGAAATTCCCGTTGTACAACCGTCTCCAAGTTTGTCCACTGAAACAGTGAATGGTGTTTCGTGCGAAGAGGTATTATTGGAAACCATCATATTAAGTTCTAATTGTTTAGCTCTTTCTTCTGTAATAGGTGAACACATCAAGCCTCTACCGTTAGTTATCATAAAGTTGACTATATCAGGAGTTATTTTTTCGGCAGCACAAATAAAATCGCCTTCATTTTCTCTGTCTTCGTCATCAACACATATTAGTAATTTACCATGTTTGAAATCTTCTATAGCCTCTTCTATTGTATTTATTTTTATATCCATTTTAAAGTCTTTTATTTTTAAGCGAGCAAAAGTACTATATTTTTTTTAATTGAAATAGCCTTTCTGCCAAGATATAACATACTTAAATTGTATTAAAATTTTTCTTTGTTTTTTTACTTTAAAATAAAAATTTTGTGTATGAAAAACAAAGATTTGTCTTTTAAAAATAAAGATTTATTTGGAGTGCTTTTAGCCATTTTACAAAATAGTTTAGTTTATTTTCTTACTTTTGCGGACAAAAATAATGTTTCTAAAAGATAAATTAAAACCTTTTTCACTCATTCTGTCTCCAATGGAAGCGGTAACAAATCCACCCTTTCGTAAAATTTGTAAAGATTATGGTGCGGATGTACTTATTACCGAATTTATTTCTGCCGATGCTTTAATACGAGAGGTTGAAGCAAGTAAAAAAAAGATGTTTTTTGTGGAAGCGGAACGTCCTGTTGGGATTCAAATTTTTGGAAACAATGAAGAAAGTCTTATTGCCGCTACCGAGATGGCTGTTGCAGCGAATCCTGATTTTATTGATATTAATTGGGGGTGTCCTGTACGTAAAGTAGCAGGTAAGGGATGTGGTTCCGGAATATTGAACGATGTACCCAAAATGATTTACTTAACAAAGAAAGTTGTTGAACATTCTCATTTACCTGTAAGCGTAAAAACACGATTAGGCTATGATGAAAATGAAAAACCTGTTGTTTATATTGCAGAGGCTTTGCAAGATATTGGCATTTCAGCCATAAGCATTCATGGAAGAACACGTGCAGCAATGTATAAGGGAAAGGCAGACTGGACATTGATAGGAGAAGTGAAAGCAAATCCACGTATGCAAATACCTGTTTTTGGAAACGGAGATATAGATTCTGCAGAAAAAGTTGTGGAGTTTAAGGAACGTTATGGTGTAGATGGAATTTTGATAGGTAGAGCTGCAATAGGTAATCCATTTATCTTTTTTCATGCACAACAGGCTTTAAAAGGCGAAAAGCGAACTCCGATTTCTGTTTCAGAAAGAGTTAGAGTATGCAAACAACATCTTGAAGGTTTAATACAATGGCGTTCGGAAAAATTAGCATTGTTTGAAATGCGTAAATTTTATTCAGGTTATTTTTATGCGATAAATAATTTTAAACCATATAGAATAAGACTTGTTACTGCTGCAAGTTTTGAAGAAGTATATAAAATTCTTAACGAAATAGAAGAGGACTTTACAATTTGATAAATATGATATTTTATATTTTGAAAAAATAATTTTATCGGGCAAAATATTTCATTGGTCGTATAAAATGTGTTATTTTAACGATTAACTATTGTTGTTAGGGTATAAAATGTTGTACTTTTGCATTCTTAAATAAAATAAAAAACAAATAAAAACTATGAAAACTATTATTGTTTAAAAAGTTTTTCTTACTTTTGCAATCTGTTTTTTAGAATGTTTAAAGTATTTAATTGATAAATTGTAATTAAACAATGGATATTAAGGAAAAGATAATAGAACAAATGTGGAAAGAGCTTTTAACCAAAAGTTGTAAGACTATAACCATGGACGAAATAGCTCAAAATTTGGGTATTTCAAAACGTACTTTGTACGAAAATTTTACAGGAAAAGAAGACTTGCTTGAACAAAGTATCCATTTTTACATAAATATTTTAGATAAAAAGATTGACGAAGATGTTGCAAATGCAGAGAACAGCCTTGATATTATTATAAGGATAATGTTTAGAAAATCTGAATTTACAAAACAAATAGATATAAAACAAGTGATGGATATACAGAAATATTATCCAACTGTATTCAAAAAGTTGTTTAATAATGAAACTAAATGGGAAGAAGGGAGAGCAAAATTCAAAGTTCAAATAACAAATGCCATTAAAGAAGGCTTTATTACAGACTCGCTTAACGTTGATTTTATTCTCAACTTTGTAGAAATGAATATACATCACTCTATGGATATGGAGTATTTGGAAAATAATAATTTTTATACACAAAATACCATTAATATTTTGAATATTCTAATACCTATAAGGGGGATAGCTACGTTAAAAGGTGTGCAGTTTATTGACAATCTCACTTGGAAAGCAAGAGATTTTAGTCATATTGATAAGATGAAAAATACAAAATTAAAAAATTAAATAATTAAAATACAGAATAAAAAATGACAAAAAAACAATTTAGACTGATAGCATTAGGGGTTATGGTTTTTTCCGCAAGTATAACCTTGGCACAAACTAAGCAAACAAAAAATGAAAATGATGTTTTGCCTTTGGATTTAGAAACGGCTTTGCATATTGCTACCGATCAAAATCCTACTATAAAGATAGCAAATTTAGAGATTCAAAGAATAGACTATTCAAGAAAAGAGACAATAGGTTCGTTATTGCCTAATGTTTCTGCTACAGGACAGTATGTAAACAATGTGATGAAATCTGTAATGTTTGTTCCGGAAGCTATGGCTGCAATGGCAGGAGGTAAAAAATATATGGAATTGGGTTATAACAACTCATATACTGCGAGCGTTTCTGCTGCATTACCACTTATAAATTTTTCTCTTTGGGAAAGTATTAAAGCCAAACAATATGATATTGATTTGGTATTGGAGCAGGCGAGAGCATCAAAAATAGATATGATTAAGCAGGTTAAAGACGCATATTATACAACTTTGCTTGCCAAATCTTCTTTGGAAGTTTTGGAACAGAGCATAGCCAACGCCAAAGAAACACTTAAATCTACAAAAACTGCGTATGAGCAGGGAGTGGTGTCGGAATATGATTATATAAGGGCTTCGGTACAGGTAAACAATCTTAATCCCGCTTATATTTCTGCAAAGAACGGCGTGGAACTTTCTCTCTTGCAACTTAAAATGTTGCTATCTCTGCCGGCAAATCAAGAATTGGAAATAAAAGAAACTTTGGAAAGTTTTTCTACCAACATGTCCTTATTGGATTTAATTGCTGACAATACAGCCCTTGACAATAATACCGAAATAAAACAGATAGACCTCAATATCAAAAATCTGCAAAGCAAATTAAAATTGGTTAATTCTCAACATATTCCTTCTCTGTCTGCTTTTGCACAATATACTTATCAAACTCAAGCTGATGATTTTAAATTTAAGGATTATAACTGGGTAGGTTCAGCACAAATAGGTTTGCAGTTGTCTGTGCCAATTTTTTCTGGTTTAAGTGTAGTACATCAGGCAAAACAGACAAAAATTGCAATACAGGAGTTAGAATTGCAAAAAAATTACGTAATAGATGGAATGGATTTACAGGTACGTTCGGCAATAGATAATATGAAAGCCGCGCATGAACAGCTTATTGCAAATGAAGATGCTATATCGCAAGCCGAAAGAGGTTATGAAATAGCTAAGGTACGTTATCAAACAGGTACAGGAACAATTTTAGAATTAAATGATTCAGAATTGTCAATGACTCAGGCAAAACTGAATTATCAAAATTCCCTTTTCAATTTCTTAACAGCTCAAAGCAATTTGGACAAAGTGTTAGGAAAAGAGTAAGGAATAATAATCTAAATGTAAGAAAGCGGGGTTGATACTAAAAAGTATTAGCCCCGTTGTTCTATATTTTAAGACTTGCATCCAAGATTTTATAAGCGGCAACAATAGTTATAATGCTATAAAAATAATACAGTAAGCTAAAATGTAAATATAATAAACTGATATTTTCGTTAAATTAAAATTTTTCCCCCTACGTAACGATTATTGTGAGCAGTTTCGTTTGATTGACAACTGCAATGATGGATAAAATATTACAAATTATTAAATAGATATTTCTATTCTTCATTTGCGAAACACAGAATATATTTTTTATTTTGCAAATTATACATAATAAAAGTTTTGTTATTTTTGCTTTTTGAAAATAAAATTTTACTATGTTATCTAAAAATGAAAAAGAAAGGTATCAACGACAGATAATTTTACCTCAATTTGGGGAAGTAGCTCAGGAAAAATTAAAAAATGCTTCCGTACTTGTTGCAGGAGTTGGAGGTTTAGGTTCTGTGGCAAGTCTTTATCTTGTTGCTGCCGGTGTTGGTAAAGTAGGTTTGACGGATAATGATGAGGTAAGTCTTACAAATTTGCAACGTCAAATACTATATAGAGAAGATGAGATAGGACAATCTAAATCTGCTTTGGCTGCTCAAACACTGAAAAAATTAAATTCAAATGTTGAGATTATACCATATTTTACTTTTCTTAATAAGGAAAATGCACAGAAAATATTTGCAGATTATGACATAATAATAGATTGTACTGATAATTTTAAGGCTCGTTATATAATAAATGATGCTTGTGTTGCTCTTAAAAAGCCTTTTGTTTATGGGTCAATTTCCGGTTATAGCGGACAGGTTGCTGTATTTAATCAGAACGAAAAAGCTGCAACTTATAGATGTCTTTATCCATGTTGTAAGCAAATTATGGAAATGGAAAATCCAAATAAAGGTGTTATGGGTGTCTTACCTGCTATCACTGCTTCAATAGAAGTGAATGAAGCTTTGAAACTTATAACAGGAGTAGGAAAGGGTCTTTATAATCAATTACTTTTAATAAACATATTTAATAATGAGTATAAAACTTTGGACATAGAACCATTGCGATAAATTATAAATTACGAATTACTGTACATGAAAATGGTGAATAATAAGGACAAATACGCTTCTTTTTGCAAAAATAACTCTGACGTACCTGTATTTATGCAGGATTGGTGGCTTGATATTGTGTGTGCTAATGAATGGGATGTGATTTTTGTAGAGGAAGATGCAAAAATTATTGCAGTAATGCCTTACTGTAAAACAAAAAAACTTTGGTTTAAACGTATAATGTCTCCTCCTCTCACTTCTATAACCGGTTATTGGATAATGTATCCACAAGGAATAAGTAAAAGTAGAAAAATAAGTTTTGAAAATAACATTATGCGTAATTTTTCTTCTCAGCTTGCTGCAATGAAACTGTCTTTTTATTCTCATAGTTATTGTTTTAAGTTTTCAAACTGGCTCGGATATTTTTGGAATGGTTTTACTCAAACAACAAAATTTACTTATCGTATAGACTTAACAGATTCATGGGAAAATATTTTTGCATCTTTTAATAAAACTGTTCGCAGAAGAGTTTTACAGTCAAAAAATGCTTTGTCTTTAAGTATAAATCAAGTAGATGTTAATGCTATATGGCAATTAACATATCTTACATTCAAAAAACAGAATTTACAAATACCTTTTGACTTTAAATTGTTTAGTAATTTAATTATAACTGCAATAGAAAAAAAATGTGGAATAGTTTTAAGTGCAGAGAATAATAATGGCGATTTACTTGCTTATGCTTTTATTGTTATGGATAAAGAAACATGTTATGGCATTATAAATTCATCAAATGAATATTTGTTAGAACAAAATGCACAAACTCTTTTGCAAAGCGAAGCTGTTAAATATGCAAAAGAAAATGGGGCAAAATATTATGATTTTTGTGGTTCAATGCTTGAAAGAGTTGAAACATTTATGCGACATTTTGGAGCAGTACAAACACCATATAACGTGATAGAAAAACGTTATAGCAAAATATATTCACTGTTAAGAAATTTGAAATAGTATTTTATTCATTGAATTATATGTAATCATGTCAAACTCCAAAAAACTTCTTCTCGTTGCAAGTGGAATATCTATTCATACTCATAATTTTATTGAGTTGATAGGTGGTTATTTTTCGGATATTTTACTGATTACTGATTACGATAACAAAGAATTTATTTCTATAAACAAATACATTGTTGATTATTCTTTTCATAATCCATTAAAGATATTGCTTGCTATTATAAAAATAAAAAAGGTTTTAAGGGAATTTAAGCCTGATTTTATTATCCATTATCAAATAGATACAGGTTCATTTCTTTGTTCTTTATTACAAAAAAGGAATATTCCTACCCTCGTTGTTGGAATAGGAAGTGATGTTTTAGTTAATCCACAAAAAGGTTTATTTTATAAATTGATGGTAAAACTGGTGTTGAAGCAAGGTGATTATTTTAATGCAGGTTCGCAGGAATTGGCAAATGAAATGAAAAAACTTGCCAATAGACCAATAGAAGTTGTTATCGCTAATCTCGGAATAAATGGAATTGAACCTCGAAAAAAACAGAATATAGTTTTTTCTAATCGTTTACATTCACCGCTTTATAGAATAGATAAAATAATAGAAGCATTTGCCCGCTTTGTTTCAAAAAAAGAATACGCTGATTGGCAATTAATTATTGCCGCAAGTGGTAATGAAGATGCTTTGCAACAACAAGTAGAAGTTTTGGGATTAAGTGAAAAAGTGAAATTTACAGGTTGGTTGTCAATGGAAAAGAATGCTTATTATTATTCAATTTCTCGGTTATGGGTGTCAATACCAGAAAGCGACAGTATTTCCATTTCGCTTTTGGAAGCAATGAGTGCCGAATGTATTCCTATAGTGTCGGATTTACCATCTATGAAAAACTTTATTGTTAATGAAATAAATGGAATTGTGGTAAAGAATATTGAAAGTAATTTTATGGAAAAAGCTTTACAGCTTGACTATGAAAAACTGAAAGTTCAAAACAGAACACTTGCTTTGAATTTTGGGTCAAAAGAAGTAAATAGACAAAAATTTTACGCTATATTTGAAAAAGCTTTTAATTTATGAAAGATAATAAATTACAACACGTTTGTCATTTGACAAGTGTTCATACTCGTTTTGATTCCCGTATATATTATAAGGAGTGTGTGTCGCTTGCTCGCAATGAATATCAAGTAAGTCTTGTTGTTGCAGACGGAAAAGGCGATGAACATACAGAAATAAAAGGTGAAAAAACAACGTATATTTCAATTATTGATGTTGGAAATATAGTTTCTCGGTGGAAACGTTTATTGTTTATGCCTCGTAAAATATATAAGACTGCTTTGAAATTGAAAGCAAACATATATCATTTTCATGACCCTGAATTGTTTTTTGTTGGTTTGCGATTAAAAAGGAAAGGCTTTATTGTGATTTTTGATTCGCACGAAGATTTTCCAGCACTGATGAAACAGCGAGATTATATTCCAAAAATATTCAAAAGGTGTTTATTTTTTTTCGCAACTCAAACTGAAAAATACATATCACGCAGATTAAGTGGGGTAATATCTGCAACAGATGAAATAAGACGCAAATTTATAGCTTACGGTCTCCCTCATACGCAAACAATAAAAAATTATTCCGTTATTAATAATATTGAATTCAAATCAAAAAAATTTGAATATGAAAGTCCAGTTGCTTGTTATGTTGGTGGTTTGACACAGATACGTGGTATAGAAGAAATAGTTCTCGCTTGTGAAAAAGCAGATGTTCCATTATTGTTAGCCGGAGGTTTTGATAGAGAAGCTTTTTACGAAAAACTAAAACAAACTTCTGCATGGCAAAATGTAATTTTTTTTGGTAAAATTCCACATTCTCAAACAGGAGAGGCTGTATATATGCATGCAACTGTTGGACTTTGTGTACTATATCCCGCACCAAATCATAAATATTCTATTCCTATAAAGATGTTAGAATATATGAGTTATGGTTTAGCCGTTATTGCTTCTGAAAATATAGAATTTTGCAGACAGGTTATTAGCAAAGAAGGTTGTGGATTGCTTGTTAAACCCCAAGATGTTGAAAGTATAAGTTCTGCTCTTAAATATTTAAAAGCAAATAAAATAATTGCACAACAAATGGGTGAAAACGGACGAAAAGCAGTTGAAAGAGAATATAACTGGCAGTCACAGGAAGCTATTCTGCTCACTTTTTATGATAAATTAAAGTATTGAGAAAATCCTTTTGAGTCTTGTTTGCATAAAAAATCTGTATTTTTGCCGCATGATTAAATTTTAATTACAAATTTTAAATATATGAATATTTTATTGTTGGGTAGTGGCGGAAGAGAAAACGCTATTGCAAAAAAAATATCTGAAAGTGCAAAATGTGACAGGCTTTTTGTTGCTCCGGGAAATTGTGGTATTGCGAAATACGCAAAAAATGTTGATTTAGGAAGTGATTTTTCGGAAATTAAAAACTTTGTACTTAAAGAAAACATACAGATGTTAGTAGTTGGACCCGAGCAACCTCTTGTTGATGGAATAGCAAATTATTTTTTGGAAGATAAAAGTCTTCAAAATGTTATTCTTATTGCTCCTTCAAAAGAAGGTGCAAAATTGGAGGGCAGTAAAGATTTTGCAAAGCTATTTATGCAACGACATAACATTCCAACAGCTCGTTATGAAACATTTACAAAAGAAAATTTCATGCAAGGTGTTGAATTTCTCAAAACTTTAACCCCTCCTTATGTTTTAAAAGCTGACGGATTGGCTGCAGGGAAAGGAGTTTTGATACTTGATGATATAAATGAAGCAATTTCAGAACTGAAAATAATGCTTTTTGATGCAAAATTTGGCGATGCATCTGCAAAAGTTATAATTGAAGAATATCTTTCGGGAATTGAATGTAGCGTTTTTGTGCTTACAGATGGAAAAAATTACAAGATACTTCCGGTTGCAAAAGATTATAAACGAATAGGAGAGGGGGACAGCGGATTGAACACAGGTGGTATGGGCAGTGTTTCGCCTGTGCCTTTTGCAGATAAAAATTTTATTGATAAAGTTGAATATAGAATCATAAAGCCTACTATCTGTGGTTTGCGAGATGATAATATAAGTTATTGTGGTTTTATTTTCATTGGATTGATGAACGTTGGAGGCGAACCTTATGTGATAGAATATAATGTGCGGATGGGCGATCCTGAAACGGAAAGCGTTTTTCCACGAATTAAGTCCGATATTGTTGAGGCGTTTATTGCTGTTGGAGAAAAACGATTAGACAATTATCAGTTGGAAATAAGCGATAATACGGCGGTTTGCGTTATGCTTGTAAGCAAAGGATATCCGGAACATTATGAAAAGGGAAAACTTATAAAAGGATTAAACAGTGTTGAAAGTTTTGTATTTCATTCAGGAACTAAGTTTGATGCCAATAATAATGTGATTTCCAATGGCGGACGCGTTGTGGCTATTACTGCTTTGGGAAAAGATTTGCAGGAAGCTTTAGCAAAATGTTATGCAGATGTGGAAAAAGTATATTTTGACGGAGCATATTATCGTAAAGACATAGGAAAAGATTTGCTTTAAAATATAATAAAAAAGCAGTAAGAGACAAAAGATTCTGATACTGCTTCGTATAGATAATAAAATATCAATCCTCATTTATTCTTTTAAGGCATTGATAACAAAAGGCATAAGTTCAGTTATGCAGATTTCGTTTTTTGCTGTGAATAGTTTTCCGTCAATTTCAAAAGACTTATCACTGACAAGAAGATTAGGAACATAATTTTTAATCATTGGATGTAATGCTACACGTTTGCCATACAAGGCTTTTGTTTGATTGAAAAGCAAAGCAGAAGCACAATGTCCCACAATTATTTTTTGGGCTTTTGCAAAATTTTCAATTACCGCCAACATATCTCGATTATAAATCTCGTCAATTTTGTTGACAAATTCAGGCATAGCGTTGCCACAGGCGAAAAACATCGCATCAAAATTTTGTTCTCTGTTTTTCAAATTTCCAATACGGTCGTCCGTTTCCAAATATATGCCAGAGTTTGTTTTAATTTTGGTTTCTGTGGATACTGCAAAGACTTGAAATTCAATGCCATTTTCGTATAATTGTTCTAAATACGTGAACAATCCTATCCCATTTACAGGATTTACAGCTAAAACTGCTACTTTTTTTTTCATTAGAATAAAATTTTAGTTTAACAATAATATATTTTATGATTTTATTGGAACAAAATTACGGGTATTATTCAGAAAAAAGTAATAATAGACATGAAAAAACGACTAACATTAATGTTAGTAAGTTGTAAATCAATCCGTAAAATTTATGAAACAAAGTCGCAATTTTTGTCCTATACGTGATATTTTAGATCGTCTTGGAGATAAATGGTCAATATTTGTTCTTTTGAAATTAAAAGAAAATCCGCAACGTTTTAATGATTTATATCGCAATATCCCTGAAATTTCAGAAAGAATGTTAGCATTTACGTTAAAAAAATTAGAATCTTTCAATCTTATTACCCGACAAGCCTTTGCCGAACTTCCGCCTCACGTTGAATATTCTCTGACTTTTGCAGGCAGATCTTTAATTCCTCACATTGATGCTCTTGTTCATTGGGCAAAGGATAATAAACTAACAATTTTGCGTTAATAAAATAAAAATTTGAATTATCTATGAAATTGGTAATCAATCTGTAAGAGAAATGATATGCTTTTGCTAAAAAATGAACTTTTTTTTACAAAAAACGCATTTTAATTAAAATCAATAAAAAGATTATTTTTGCCACGATAAAAACAAATCAAATAATAATTAGTTATGAAAAAAACAATTTTGTTGTTATTCTGTGTAAGCGTACTTCTGAACGCAAATGCACAGACTGTTTTCGTTTCCACTACGCCTGAAAACAGGAAAGTTGTATTGGAAGAATATACAGGTATACTTTGTGTAAATTGTCCTGATGGACATAGAATTGCAAATGCAATAGCTGCGGCACATCCCGAAGAGATTTTCCTGATGAATATACATCAAGGAGGTTTTGCATCAGATATATATACAACGCAATGGGGTGATGCTTTGGCTAATCAATATAATGTTACTGCTTATCCGATAGGAACATTGAACAGAGGTGCATCTTTAGTCACAAAAGAAAGATGGGATTCAGTTGCAAATATTGTTTTTTCTACTCCTTCACCACTTAATATAGCCGCTCATGCAACTATTGACGCATTATCTCGAGTACTTACTGTTCAAGTACAGGTTTATTATACCTCTGCATCTGAAACCGCAAGTAATTTTCTTCATGTTGCGATTTTACAGGATAATGTTTTGGGTGAACAAACCGGTATGATATATAATCCAGCGCAGATTACAGCAAACGGAGAATATAAACACATGCATATCTTACGTGAACTGATAACAGGACAATGGGGAACGGAATTACGGGTTGAAGGACAAAGCGTTATACCTGCTTCTACGCTTTTTGATACAACTTTTACATATATTATTCCACAACAGTTAGGTTATCCAAATCCAATAGATGCTTTGATAGAAGATTTGAACATTATAGCTTTTGTTTCTATGGATCATAAAGGCATATATACGGGAACAAGTGCTGAAATTGAATATACAAATGTTTCTTCCGATTTTTCAGTAACGTGTAAGTCCATTAATTTTGTTGATGAACTTGGCTGTAATAATCTTGTTACGCCAACTCTAACGCTTAGAAATATGTCTTCAACTCCAATGCTTTCGATGGATATTAATTATACAGGAAATACAGAACCTTATCACTGGACGGGAACGTTGGGAATGTTTGATATGACTGATATTGTTCTTCCGTCATCTACTATTGTGTTGGGTGAAGATGTAACGTTTGAATTTGATATTACAAAATTCAACGATATGCCAGTTGTTATGGGAGATTTATTGGCAACGGCAACACATAACAAACCATTAACAAAAACATCAACTTTTGGAATACCAATTTTACAGTTAAAACAGGACAGAAATGGTCAGGAAATAACATGGAGTCTTTATGACGTAAATGGAGGGCTTATTCAGGAAGGCGGTCCTTATGAACAATTAACTTCAGGTAGTACTCAAACTCACAATATACCGTTGAACAATATTCAGACAGATGGATGCTATATTTTTGAAATAAGAGATGCGGGAGGCAATGGTATAAATTCGGGTACAGGTACCGGAAATTACAAAATAGTAGGACAGGACGGAGCAATTCTTGTAAATTCAAATGGAAAATATGATGCAGGAGAGATGCACGATTTTTATCTGCAAAGTGTTGGATTGGAGGATATGAACGCTTCTGTTGATTATATTTCAATTTATCCTAATCCGACAAAAGATAATGCAACGTTGGAAATATCTTTAATGGAAGCGACAAATATTCAAATTGCAATTACAGATATACTTGGCAAAGAAATGATAAATTATGGTCGGAGATCTTTGTTTGCAGGAAAAAATACGATAAACATAAATACTTTGTCATTAAAAGGCGGCATATATTTTGTGCGTATCATTACAGAAAAAGGAGTATCAATTCATAAAATTATTATAGAAAGATAGAACACAATAATTTTAATTAAAAATTTTTACATATTTTTACCGTATGAATTTTAATCTTTATTTATCATGAGAAAGCAAAAATTAATTATGACAGTAGCGTTGGCTCTTTGTGTTGCTACTATAAATTTAACAAAGGCACAAACCACAAACCACAAATATGAATACTCGTAATGTTGTTCGTGACAATGCAAAATTTGTTACAGCGGCAAAAGATGCATCAATATCATGGGATGCTATAACTCTCCCATTTAATGATGTAATTACGATTACCGAAGACAATTCGGTATTGGTTGATGATATGTATTATACTCGTGGTTTCAGTTTTACATTGTCTGCACCTGCAATGGTTGGATTGGTATGTCCAAATAGCGAGTATTATTTTACATTTTACTCGGATTCAACTATGACAGGTTCTATTGCAAGCGGGTCAAGCGTTTATGTAGAGTTGCAGGCAGGAGAACATTATTTTACTGTGGATGATAATGCAGGAATTTTGTATGGCGGACTTGATTCTCTGTCTGCTATTACTCAGGCTTTTGAAATGCCGGGCAGTTATCAGACTTATCAACAGATAAGTTACACAAATGTATTGAACGAAACAACTCCTGCATCCGGTATAATAACGGATACGTTGCTGTTCAATCCATCATCAAGACAAGTTTTTTATTTTTCTACTTACAATCCTTATAAATTGTCAGTAGTAGAAGGAGAATCATATTTTCTTACTGCTGAATTTTCGAATACGAGAGGAGAAATGTTTGCCGCAGGAATGTTATTATTGAAATCTACCTTTGCAGGAGCAACGTCAGATATAATTACTTCTAACTTTAATGGAGATGCATCTTCATTTACTGTTAAACTTGTTTTCACGGCAGAAGAGACAGGAGATGTTTATTTATTACCTGTTTCATTTATGTCTAACGTAAATTATGTTATTACTCTTGAACATCTTAACACAATGACTGTTCCTGAATTGTTAAATGCTGCAACTGTAATCACAGAGGCACAATGTCCATTCTTTGAAAGTGGAGATTTTTCTCTTTTGCCTTTAGTAGATAGTGAAGATGGTTCTATGATAGGTCATCCTTATCTGCCCGGTGCACTTTATCATGCCGCTGCATTTAAGATTCACGTTGATGCTAATGCAAATGTAGAAGCCAAGTTTCTTCATAGTTATTCCGAACCTGTTTCTGGGGTGATTTATTTATTTGAAAAGGACGGTAATGATTACATAAAAGTGGATGAAGTATGGGGTGTTGAATTGGAAGATACGGCTAAAATAAGTTATGATGCTATAGTTGAAACTGATTTATGGATTGTTGGAGGTTTGTATCCTACATTGTATTTTCCTAATGACGAAGGCGAATATAAAATGTTTATTAACTACAATTCTGTAGGTATTAATGATGTTGCAAAAGACGATGTTTTCAGTATCATGCCTAATCCTGCAACTAATCAAATTAACATTATAGCTAAAAACTATAATGAAGTTAAGGTGTATGATATTTTTGGTAGAGAATTGATAGGCACAGGTAAGCAAACAAGTATTGATATTTCTAATCTTGCAAATGGAATTTATAATGTTCGTTTGCTTTCAAATGGAAAAACTGTTGGTTCAAAGAAAATAGTTAAACAATAATATAGTTACAGGTTAAATACCATAATTTATAATATATAAAAAGCGGGGCTGCTTTCTTTAGATGAGTAGTCCTGCTTTTTTTATCAAGATTTAATACACGAAAATGCTGTTATTAGAAATTTTTATTGCGAAAATTTTTTAATATTATCAAGATTAAAATAGAGAAAAGAAAATATGTTTCTAATAATAGCAAATAATTCAAAATAATATCGTAATTTTGCACCTTGCTTTGAAAAACTATAATAATAAATAAATAATTGATAAAATGAAAGTTACAAAAGAAATGACAGCTAATCTGACTGCTGAAATCTGTATTGAAATAACCGCTAATGATTATCAGGAGAATGTAAGTAAAGGATTAAAAAAGCTGCAAAAGGAAATAAAAATGCCCGGCTTTCGTCCAGGACAAGTGCCTGTTGGTATGATAAAAAAGATGTATGAAAAATCTGTTCGTGCTGAAGAGGTGCAAAAAGTTTTGAATGACAGTTTGTATAATTATTTGGATACTGAAAAAATATCTATTCTTGGAGAGCCGTTGCCAATAGATAATAAGAATAAAGGTATAAATTTTGAGAATACAGATGACTATAAATTCTATTTTGAAATAGGATTACAACCTGAATTTGCGGTTGATTTGAAATCCATCAAACCAACTTACTATACCATTGAGCCAACAGACGATATGCTAAACAAATTTGTTGAAGATATTCGTCACAGATTGGGGAAATTTGAGAACCCGGAAGAAGTTGGAGCAACAGATGTTGTATTTGGTGAAATGCTTGTTCTAAATACAAATGATGATGCAGAAAATGCTAAAATAAAGACTTCGTTTGCAGTTGATAAAATTGCAGATGAAAATATAAAAACAGAACTTATAGGAAAAAAAACTGGAGAAAATATAACTTTTAATGTTCGGAACGCTTTCACAAATGCTGTTGATAGAGCCTCAATGTTGAGAATGGACAATGAAAAGGCTGATAACGTTCAAGATGTTCAATTTACAATTTCTTCTATTTCAAGAGTAGAGGTAGCAGAACTGAATGTTGAATTTTTTGAAAAAGCTTATCCAAAACAAGATATAACAACAGAAAAAGCATTTAGAGAAAGAGCAAAAAAAGATTTATGTGATACTTATGCCAAAGAAGCTGACAGGTATTTTCTAAATGATGTTACGCGTTTGTTAATTAAGGAAATAAACATAGAATTGCCGGATGAATTTCTAAAACGATGGTTATCCTTTTCTGCTAAAAACGAAGATGATAGAGTTAAAATCATTGAAGATTACGAAAAATACAGAGACTCTATTAAGTGGCAAATGATTGAACGTGAAATTGTAAAAGCACACAACATAGATATTACTGAAGACGAAATAAAAAATTACTATAAGACTTCTTTATTGATCAATTATTTTCCTGTTATGGAAGGAGAAACAGACGAAGATAAAAAACAACGAGAAGCATCTATGGAAAAAATAGCCACAAACCTTTTAGAAAACAAAGAACAAACTAAACAGGTTTTTGATTATTTGTATGAAATAAAACTGACACAGGTTCTCAAGAATAACATTACGGCAAAACAAAAGTCAATAAATATTGATGACTTTACTAAAATGGTAATGGAAGAACGTGAATCTAAATAAATTTAGTTTAATATTACATTGTTTGCGGACGTATTTTTATACGTCCGTTTTTTTATATTCCTAAATAACAAGGTTAATCTTAATAAAAAATTTTTTTTAACTCTTAAATATTGATTGCAAAAATCAAAACCTTTATAGAAACAGAAGCGAAAATATTTTCTCTGCAAGTATTTTGAACTGAAATTTTTTCTTACTTTTGCAACTTCAATTTTTAAGATAATGGACAAATACAATATAAATATATTCTTAAAAGCACAGAAACGGGCATTAGACGCACGTTCTCTCTCTGACAGGCTTTCAGGGGGGGGGCAACAGCCTCGTTTTCAGGCAGTTATATTGCGTATATCGCTAAACTGTTTATTTGCTTAAATCATTTTTTTACCACATTTCGTAAATTCATTATTAACGTACATAAAAATCTTATTTTCGTAGGAAAAAGTTTATTTTCTTACGAATTTTTTTTTGTTTTTGAAAACGAAATTTTAGAGAAAAAAAATGAGATAACTATTCAAGGAAATACGAACTTTAATCAATCAAATAAAACTTTTGGGCAAGTAAGTGGGCATTTCACTGCCCTACGTGAGCATCTCACTGGACTACGTAAGCATCTCACTTACCTACGTGAGCGTCTCACTTACCTACGTGAGCATCTCACTGGACTACGTGAGCATCTCACTTGCCTACGTGAGCGTCTCACTTACCTACGTGAACATCTCACTTGCCTACGTGAAACCCATATTTTTTGCAATCAAAACAAAGATTACTTATATTTTTTAATACTTAAATAACATAAAATTATGAACAGATATAATGATTATATCCCTGAAAAAGAACTTGAATTTGCCGCATGGGCAGAGAATTTCAATTACAGAATTCCCGATTATCAGCAGACCCTGGACATTCCTACGGCTGCAATAACTATGTTGGGAAACCAATTAAAA